>CANHTV010000211.1 GCA_947463285.1 Verrucomicrobiaceae bacterium
AAAAAGCTGCCCGACAAAGGCTCCATCAGCCGTCCAAAGCGGGAGATGGGGAGATGGACGACAAAAATGACTGTTTTTGCGCTCCCCCAAACCACTCTAAGAAAACACCCCCTATCCAGAGGCACCCTTTATCTAAACTGCTGATGTAAGTGAATCACTTTTTCATGAGGCTGGGTAGTTGGCCTTTGGTAGTAGTCGCGCGATTTCATCGACACGATAACCGAAGCCGTTGCCGCACAGGGAACTGAGATCAATCACGCCTTCACGTCGGCGATAAAGTCCGGGATGAATGTTTTCCTCGGAAACGGATGCATCGGGGTAAAACTGCATGGCATTGCACTCCACGCCTTGGATTGTGCCTGCATGTGCAGCAAGGCGAACGTGGGGAATGATGGCCAGCATGGGGTTTGTCAGGTCCTGAACCATAAGTGGCATGCCATGGGCCTTGGCCCAGCACAGACTCAGCAGGGCACCGGTTTGTGTTTTGCAGGTTTTGAGGGCGACACCACTCCATCCGAGTCGGCGACCTAGGCGCACGTATTCCCAATCATGTGCGCTTTCATCGAGAAACAATGGCTTACGTGCCGAGACGCTGCGGACATCGATCTGATGTGCCTCTAGATCGTAAGGAAATGGCTGCTCTACGTAGAGAGTGCGCGCATAAATCTCCGGCTCTTCAGCCAGCAGTCGGTCATTGATTTCATTCACATAAGCAGGGTCTTTGACGGTGCAGTTAAAGTCCGCGCTCAGCCAGCGCACCTGGTTCGCCAATGCGATTTTACCAACACGCACCATGCGTTCGTAGTCCCAGGCTGCATCGGTGCCGCGCAGTTTGATTTTGAGGCATTTGAGACCATCTCGCTGAATCCAGTCAGCTAATAAAAGTGGGTGTTCGTCTTTGGGTTCGCTACCGTTGAGGTCACTGGCCTCCAAGGCATCGACTCCGCCGACAAGATGCCAGACTGGCAGTTTTGTGGGCACGTTTTTAACGAAGTAGTCCTGTGGGTAGCGTCCTCTGAAGTCGATGCCGCTGCCTTCTTCCGCTTCGAGGTAGGCGCTGAGATCGCGATTCATGAAATCAGGCCCGTAGGTCGTGAAGACATCACGTTCATGGAGGTTGCCGTAGGCATCATGAATGGCGATATCGAAGGCGCTAAAGGCGACGAGAGATCCAAGGTAAGGCATTTCTGCGCCTCCTGCCTCTGCATTGGCTTCTTTCAGCGTCTGAGCAAGGATTCCATGGATGAAATCTGACCCGATCTCCATTGGGTGACCGATGAGTTCACAGGTTTCCAGTTTTTGAGCCAGCTTGATCGAAAAATCCTCCATGCGACTGGCGCGATCACTGACACTGAGGGTGCTCGGCCAGACCCACGAAACGCTCAGCGGAGTCTCACCCCAACCACAAGCTTCTCTTCCTTCGAGATCTTTGACGCAGACTTTGACCCGAAGGCAGACCACATTTGAGACGGTCTCAGGACCGAACTTGAGGGGGACCCGCATCGTTACTGGAATAAAGTAAACCTCAGTTGCGGTGACTTTGATGGCTGTTTTTTTAAGGCCCATTGTACAAATTCTTAATTATGGTTAGTTTTGGTTAAATTTGCGTGTCAGAAATGGCAGGATTCTCACCGTGGAGAAATCGGTGCTCGACTCTAAGAATCAAGTTGCTCAACATAGACCGCCGATGACCCAAAAGTCCACATGGATTCAATATCTTATCAAGCAGTGCCTACCGGTGTTGTATGGCTGTGCTGCGGCGATTCCTGCTCTGTCTGGACTGGTTTTTATCATTGCTATTTATGGCCATGAGTCACTCAATGCAGCTCAGAATCAAAAGCCCACGAAAACAGCAAGTCTGGTGACGAAGCAGCCAAAAGCCGGCGGAATGCCTTCGATGCTCAATGATGTTGAGTTGCCTGAGTTGCCACTCGCTGCGTCTCAAATCGATTCGAAAAAGACGCCAAAAATTCCAAAACCTGCGGCATCTCTAGTCCAGGGCGATTCAGTGTTGTCAGCTCCACCTGCCAAGGTTCGGATCGCTCCTGAACCTGCACTTGTCGAGCCCTGGCAGTGGACGGTTTTTCGTGATGATGTGGCTGATTTTTTCCGCACAGAGGTGCCTAATCTCGGCGGTCTGCCTCTGCTGCACTACGCAGTGATGCTGGACGATGCAGAGTGGATCAGTCAGCTCCTCTCCCATGGTATAGATGCCAATGAAACTACTCCAGGTGGAGACACTTTTTTATGCACCGCAGTTCGCTATGGATCGCTGGGGGCCGCGCGTTCCTTGCTTTATGGCGGCGCGGATGTGAAGCAGCCCGGCTTTGAAAAACAATCGCCTCTGGCGCTGGCTTCATTGCGTCGTGGGAGTGATATGCTACGGGCTCTCATGGCAGCGGGTGCTGATCCCAATACGCGCTTCACCTCTCCTGTGACGAGCGCTCTTTTGGATCGTGTCACGATCAAAGACCTCAGAAATGCGCTGGAGTCTGACCGCGGCATCACACCCTTGATTGCCTGTGCTTCGCGCGGTGATGTGGAGGGAGCCTCAGAGCTGCTCAAGGCAGGTGCTAGCCCTGGCAAATGTACCACGAGGTATCATCGCTATCCGATCAACTTTGCGGCGACTCAGGGGTATCTTTTCCTCATGCGCATCATCTTGGGGAGGCAGCCCGAGTCCGAGCCTGAGATTTTGGTCACAGTGGATCTATCCAAGCAGCGTGCCTGGGTGATGAAGGAAGGCAAAATCATTGATTCCTGCCTGGTATCCACGGGACGAGAAGGCTTCAACACTCCGGCTGGTCGTTATGTAATCACGGACAAACACCGCTCATGGACTAGCACTTTATATCACGTTGCGATGCCCTTTTTCATGCGCCTGAATTGCAGCGCTATTGGGCTCCACAGCGGTTACGTCACTGGCCGTCCAGCCTCTCATGGCTGCATCAGGCTGCCCTACGACAAAGCGCAAAAATTCTTTGGCATCTGTCGAGTTGGTGACGAAGTGCAGATCGTGCATTAAGCATCAGGAATATGCAGCACCAAGAACGCATCACATTAGGCATCGAAGCAGGAGGAACACGCACTTCCGTGCTTTTGTTGAATGAGGCTGATAAAGAGTTGGCTTCATTTCATCTTGGGCCGGCCGTTCTGCCGCTGATGTCTGACCGGGAGCTGATCTGGCATCTGAAAGAGATCACCGCTCGCCTTCCGCACTCGCCTTCAATCATCGGAATCGGCATGGCTGGAGCCCGCACGGAAATGGATAAAGACAGGCTTCAGCGCGCGGCTTCGCGTGTATGGCCTGCCGTGCCATGTGTGGCTGGTAATGATCTGGAGACGGCTCTGGCGGCTGCGCCTGTGCGCAAGAAACCATGGGCTCAGGTCTTGGTGCTCAGTGGCACAGGATCGTGTTGTTTTGGACGCTGTCCAGATGGCCGAGCGGCCAAGGTCGGGGGCCGTGGACATGTGATCGGGGATCGAGCCAGTGCTTGCGATATCGGGCTGCGTGCGCTGCGTGCCGTGATGGCTGATTTGGATCATCATGGGCAGATGGGGCCGCTTGGGGCGGCGCTGTTAAATGCTCTGATGTTCACCGGACCAGAGCAGCTCATTCCCTGGTCGGTGCAAGCTTCGAAAACAGAGATCGCAGCGCTTGCCGTCACGGTTTTCGCGACGGCTGCCAAGGGTGATAAACTCGCCAAGGCTCTGCTCGCAGATGCTGCCGCCATGTTGGCGGAGGATGCGACCGCGTGCGCTCGCCAGCTCTTGGGCGGGGAAGGGCAAGTGGAGTTTATTCTCAATGGTGGGGTCATTTTGAAAAACCCGGCTTTTCAGCGTGATGTCGCGCGTCGCATTCGGCAGCTTTGGCCGGCAGCCCGAGTTACTCCATTGTCTGCTCCTTCGGTGCTGGGGGCCATACGCTTGGCCCGGCAAATGTCGGTAGCTTTGCCAGCGCAGCCGCAGGCACTGACCGCCTTGGTTTTACCGCCAGAGATTGCGGATCTGGCCGTTCTGGCTCAATCCCCGACAGAAAAGCGTAATCCACGCTCTCTAAAGCTAGACCGAATGCCCATCGCTGAAGGCATTGAACTCATGCTTTCCGAGGATGCCGGACTGATGGCTGCGATTCGCGCGGAGAAAAAGCAGCTGACCAAAGTTATCCATGCAGTGGCAAAAGCCTTCCAGAATGGAGGGCACTTGTTTTATGTCGGTGCAGGCACCAGTGGCAGGCTGGGGGTTCTGGATGCCAGTGAAATTCCGCCTACCTTCAGGGCTCCGCGTGAGCAGGTGCAGGGGATCATCGCCGGAGGCCGCCAGGCGCTTTGGAGTGCTGTGGAAGGGGCCGAGGATGACCTCATGGCGGGTGTGCAAGCCATCCATCATCGGCGTCTGAATGCTGATGATGTTGTTATCGGTATTGCTGCCAGCGGTCGCACGCCATTTGTCTGGGGCGCATTGCATGAAGCGCGTTGCCGTGGCGCTTTTACGGTTATGATCTGCTTTAATCCGGCTCTTCGCCATGCGGTGAAGCGCATGAAGGACAAAGCCTGGCAACCTGAGGTCATGATCACCCCGGATGTCGGAGCTGAAGTGCTCACCGGCTCGACACGTTTAAAATCTGGCACGGCCACAAAGCTGATCCTGAACATGATCTCCACCCTCGCCATGACTCAGACGGGCAAGGTGGTCAGTAATCTCATGGTGGATGTAAACCCCTCGAATGTGAAGCTGCGAGATCGTGCCCTGCGTATCCTTGAGGAACTAACAGGATGCAGCCGGGACGATGCCCGTCTGGCGCTCATTGATCACGGCTGGGTGGTCAAAAGCGCCTATGAATCCCTGCTTCACCGTGCTTGACCTGAAAAGGCCTTTGCCATTAGCCTGATCGCGTATGAAAAAATCATTGTTACTCTTCATCTGCGTTGTTTTCAGCTTCCAGACAGCCTTGGCAGACTGGACCATCACTCAGAAAAACACCACTGACGGCAAAGCTGAAAACATGGTGATCAAGGTCAAGGGTGATAAAACCCGCGCTGATGTTGGCGATCAGATGAGCGTGATCTCAGATGCCGCCGCAGGTGAGGTCACCATGTTCATGCATGCGCAGAAGATGATGATGAAGATGAACGGTGACAGTATGAAAGGCATCATGGCTTTGGCCGGTCAAATGCTGGGTAAAAACAGTGTGCCTTCCAAGCCTGTTGCCACCGGTCAGATGGAAAAAGTCGGTGAATATGAGACGGAAATTTACACCTGGAGCGGACAGTTGGGCTCGGGCAAGTTTTGGGTGGCCAAGGATTTTCCAGGCTTTGCTGAGCTTAATGCCGTGCAGGATAAACTCATGAAAGCTATGGGAAACCCTGCAGCTTCTTTTGCTCCACAAAACAGTGACTTCCCCGGCATGGTGGTGAAATCAGAGATGAATGTGATGGGTAAATCAGTTCTCAGTGAACTGGTTTCCGTCGCCAAAGATCCCGTGGATGAGGCAATCTTTAAGGCTCCTGAAGGCTATCAGGAAATGAAGATGCCAACTTTGCCTGGGCAGTAACCTTTTCGATAAAGATCGCCAAAAACAGCGTCAACGGCGTGCCCCGATGCTGCCAATAACTGAGAGCTCGTTCCAATCCGAGCCCGACGGCGATGATCACGATACCTGTCCAAAGGCAGGCTTGGAGCAACAAAGTCTCTGGGCTGCCATACCAGCTGAGAGCAACGATGCTCCAGATCAAAACCACAGTGATGACCAAGGTGAAGGGATCAATTTCCACCCACCCGACCTAGCAAGCATAAACCAGTGCCAAAATGAGCAGCCAGCCTCCACTGAGGCCACGACGCAGATCTAAGACAGACCCGATTGGCGCGCTGACTGTGATCTTTAGTCGTGTCTTATCGCACCTCGTCGTCACGTAGGAAGGTGCCACGATGTTGGAAATAAATACCTCTCTTGCGACTAGCGCCTGAGTTTCTCGGCCGGCATCCCAACCTTTGCCTAAAGCACTCCATTCAGCCCAGGTTTTTGGTAGAGGTTTGGAGTTAGGATAAACTTCACGTTGAAGATTCGCCAAACCAAAACTTACCGTTACTGAAATCAGAGGTATCAACAGAGATTGAGGGCGAAATTGCCGTGTGATCGCTCATGATTGAGCAAAGCAGGTCATGGCCAAAATGAGGCAGGGAATCAAGCTGCCTACAAAGGAACAGATCGCATATGTCGTCACCGCCATTTGCCAGCCAAGGAGTGTAAATTGTCCGCGTGCTGTGATCGAGACCATGCCAAGGATACCAACACTCTGGGACTTCCAACAACGCCTTAAAGCCGAAGGCCGCGAAGGCGGACGCAAGCTCTTCGACGCCTTCGTCCAGATGCTCGAAGGCAGAGGCATCGTCGCCCGCGAAGGCAGCATCGTAGATGCCAGTTTTGTGGACGCCCCGCGCCAGCGCAACGACCGCGATACGAACCAGCGCGTCAAGAAAGGCAAGCCCCCCGAGGAGTTCGACACCCATCCCACCGGGGTCGCCAGAAAGACAGCGAAGCACGTTGGATCAAAAAAAACCACGTGAAGGCCGACTTGAAAACCAAGCGCATCCTCAGGTCCACTACCACACCCGCCAATGTCCACGACAGCCAAGTCTTTGAAGCACTGCTCGATGACAAAG
>CANHTV010000212.1 GCA_947463285.1 Verrucomicrobiaceae bacterium
CATGCGGCCAAAGCGAAGCGCGTGATTTACCTGCACATGTCCGGTGCCCCTCCGCATCTGGACCTCTTTGATTACAAACCTGAGCTGGTGAAACGCGACGGTCAGAATTGTCCCGACAGCGAGCTTAAAGGCCGCACCTTTGCCTTCACCACGGGCGTGCCGAAGCTGATGGGCACGCCTCGCAGCTTCAAGCAATACGGCAAAGCTGGCCTGTGGATGAGCGATGCCTGCCCGAACTTCCACGGTATCGCGGATGACATCACGATGGTGAGATCCATGCACACGGATCAATTCAATCACGCACCCGCTGAGCTACTGCTTTTTACCGGCCACATCCGTCAGGGCCGGCCTTCCATGGGCTCCTGGGCCACCTATGGGCTCGGTACGGAAAATCAGGATCTGCCCGGCTTTGTTGCGTTGATTTCCAGCGGCACACAGCCGAGCGGCGGCCAGGCCTGCTGGGGCAGCGGATTCATCCCCAGCGTTTATCAAGGCGTTCAGTGCCGCAGCAAAGGCGACCCCGTGTTGTATGCCAACAATCCTGCAGGCATGAGCCGCGAGATGCGCCGCAAAACACTCGATGCACTCAAAGAGCTCAACGAACTCCAATCCGCCGAACTCGGCCATCCTGAGACTGTCACACGCATCGCTCAGTATGAACTCGCCTACCGCATGCAGACGAGCGTTCCCGAGGTCATGGACATCTCCAAGGAGCCGCAACACATCATCGAAGCCTATGGAGCCAAGCCCGGAGAATCGAGTTTTGCCAACAACTGCCTGCTTGCACGTCGCCTCATCGAGCAGGGCGTGCGTTTCGTGAATCTCTTCGACTGGGGCTGGGACTTCCACGGCACCGGCGCGGACAATGGTATCACCGATGGCCTGACGAAAAAGATGGCCGCCACGGACAAACCCGTCGCCGCTTTGATCAAAGATTTGAAACAACGCGGCTTGCTGGATGACACGCTCGTCGTCTGGGGGGGCGAATTTGGCCGCACCCCCTTCCGCGAAGGTCGTACCGCCGCCAGCAAGGTGCTGGGCCGCGATCACTACCCGGACTGCTACACCCTCTTCATGGCCGGTGGCGGCGTAAAGGCGGGATTCGACTACGGCAGCACCGACGAACTCGGCTTCCATATCGCGGAGAACAAAGTCCACGTCCACGACCTCCAGGCCACCATCATGCACCTGCTCGGTTTCGATCACGAACGCCTCACCTACCGCTTCCAAGGCCGTGACTACCGACTCACCGACATCCACGGGCATGTGGTGAAGGATTTGGTGGCGTGAGTGGGAGAACTGTACTGCCCGTCATGACAAGTGGTGAGAAGTCATTGAGTGCTGGTAATTCTGCCCTCCATCCTCCAAAACTCCATGACTCCGAGTGCAAAAAATCATAAAACTTGGTGACGTTTGGCCCAGTTTTTAAGCACGGCAGCTATTCCTGACTCTGGATTCAGAATAGAGGCCTGTGCTTGCTGCGATCTTTCAAAGGGCTAGCATCGAACCATGCGCATTCTTATTGCTAGCGACAAATACAAAGGCTCTCTCTCGGCTACGGCGGTGGCTCAGATTTTAAAGGCAGAGTTGCATGAAGGTCTGCCGGATGTGAAGATCGACCTCTGCCCCATCGCAGATGGTGGTGAAGGCACGACGGAAGCGATGATCGCCGCCATGAATGGCCTGACGGTGGAGGTAGGCGCCCAGGATGCACAAGGCCGTCCGCTCACGGCCACTTACGGTTGGCTGCCTGAACAGTCTGAGGCCGTGATGGAGATGAGCGCCGCCAGCGGTCTAGCTTTAGTCAGTGATCTGCCTCTGAATCCTGCCATGGCTAGCACGGAAGGCACGGGCCTGATGATGCTGGATGCCTTGAAACGCGGGGCGCGCAGGATCGTCATCGGCATCGGTGGCAGTGCCACCAATGATGGCGGCATCGGCATGGCAGCAGCCTTGGGCTATCGTTTCCTGAATGCAGCGGGTGAGCCTCTGCGCGCGGTGATGGCCGAGATGGATAAGCTGGCCAGCATCGCACGTCCACGCCTGGCCCTGCCGGAGATCTTAGTGGCCTGTGATGTCGATAATCCGCTGCTTGGCGAAAATGGAGCCACTCGCGTCTATGGGCCGCAAAAGGGAGTGAAGGACATGGCTTTTTTTGAAGAGCGGCTGATCCGCATCGCCGAAGTCGCCGCGCGTGATCTTGGCGCTGATCCTCGGGAAACTCCGGGTGCCGGCGCTGCTGGTGGCCTTGGCTATGGTTTGATGGTCTTTGGCGGAGCCAGGCTGACCAGCGGGTTTGATCTGGTGGCTGAGCAGATCGGGCTTCACGCTCGTCTCTTGCAGGCGGATCTTGTGATTACCGGCGAAGGCCGCCTTGATGCCCAGACTCTGCATGGGAAAGGCCCGTTCGGCGTCGCGATGATGGCGCGTGCTCATGGGAAAAAGGTCGTAGCCTTTGCCGGGGCTGTGGAGGCGTCTCCAGTGTTACGTGATCACTTCGACCTGACTTTTGCGACGAAGCCTGAGGACATGGCGTTACCTGAAGCGATGAGTCGAGCGGGGGAGTTGCTGCGCGCCGCGGCTCAGAGTTCGCTACCAGAGATTCGCATCTTGCTTGGGCTTGCGTAGCGGAGGTGGCAGTGCTTGTTGCGCACGGTTTTGGCCCTGAAGACCAAAGCCTTACTCGTCAAACCTCACACTCTCACATGTCTAAATCTGTCGTTCTCCTCTTCGCTGGTCAAGGTGCTCAAAAAGTCGGCATGGGCCAGGATCTCGCTGAAGCCTATCCAGCCGTGCGTGCCATGTTTGACCAGGCAGACGCCACTCTGGGTTACTCATTGAGCCAGATCATGTTTGCCGGCCCGATGGAGGAACTGACGAAGACCAGCCGTTGCCAACCTGCGCTTTATGCTCATGGCCTCGCCATTTGGGAGGTGTTGAAGGCTCGTGTGCCTGGCCTGCAAATCGCAGCCACTGCAGGTTTGTCTCTCGGAGAATTCACCGCTCATGCCGCAGCTGGCACTTTTGATTTTGCCACCGGCTTGAACCTCGTTTTCCAACGCGGCAGCTTCATGGAGGAGGCCTGTGAACAAACGCGTGGAGCCATGTTGGCCATGCTCGGTGGTGAAGAAAGCGCCATTCGCGAACTGGCGGCTGAGTGTGAAGTGGATGTGGCAAATCTGAACGCGCCTGGACAGATCGTTTTAAGCGGTAGCGTCGAAGGCATCGAAGCCGCTGCGGCGAAGTCCAAGGATAAAGGCATCAAGCGTGCCATCCCGCTGCCTGTGGCCGGCGCGTATCACAGCCGCCTCATGAAAAGTGCCCAGGACAAACTGGCCGTAGCACTGGCTCAGGCCACCATCACCACGCCAGCTGTGCCAGTGGTTTGTAACTTCGAAGCTCGCCCCGTCGCTGCCGCTGATGAGATTCGTGCCACGCTTACGGCCCAGGTCACGGGCAGCGTGCGCTGGGTGGAGTCCATGCAGTATCTGCGGACTCAGGGACATGAACTCTTCATCGAGCTTGGGCCTGATGCGACTCTGGCAGGCCTGATGGGCAAGATCGACAAAACTGCCAAAGTCATTTCCATCAAAGACAGCGCCAGCCTCGATGCGGCAGTCGCAGAGCTGACCGCGTAAGGATGTGGTCCATCGCGGTGCGAAGTCGAAGCTGAGCACTACCTGTTTTTCACGCCCCAAATATCTCACGCCTTGCTTTACTGAAAGCAGGGCGTGTTTGTTTTGGCTGCTCGTGCAGATAGCAGCGCCAGAAAGCACTCAACACGCCAGGGGTGGGCTTGGCTCCGAAGCGAAAAAAATTGCGATACAGCCCACGCAGATCACGCATGACCCGATCGGGTCTGGGCAGCATTTGCAGACGGATGCCTTCCATGTCGATGAAGTAAAAATCACCCTGGGCATCTTCCAGCAAGTTTTCGCTACGCAGATCACGATGACGCAGGCCGTTGCCATGGAGTTTGCCGATCGTTCGGCCCAGCGTCTGCGCCCGTGCTATGTCGCCACCTGCTGAGAAAAAGCCATCATAAGTGCTGGCTCCGAGCACGCGCTGCATGATGAGATAGTTATGCTGGATCAATCCTCGTCTCGGAGCCACACCGGAGGCGATGGCTAGAGCCACCGGCAGCCCAAGATCCTCCACCAGTCGTGCTTTACGGAAGGCAAAGGTGGCCTTCGATGGGCGGATCATATCCAGAAAGGCATCCAACGGTTTGCGCACATTGTATCGCTTCACCACCAGTCGCTCATGATAGACGAAGTCAGATTTTGTTCCATAAAGACCGTCTTGGTGATCAATGATGTTTTTTTCAGGATCGGTCAAAATCGCCGCCAGCTCAGGGTATTCGGAGGATCGGGGATGCAGACGCCATAAGATTTTCCCCACCCGCCTACGTTCTGCCGGTATGCCCAGGCCTGTGCATAAGCGCCAGCCGTAGCAAAGGAGTCGGAGATAGGAGTGAACGGTCATGCGCTGATGATATGGGCAGATTGGTCATATCTCTAAGGTCAAACAACAAAATCTTCACTCAGGTTGTGTCGTCACCACGGCTGAGGCCATGTTTGACTGTCAGGTGGGCATTGCGTCATCACGGCCACTGTGATAGCGCCTACATCCATGGGCATTCTACGATTTCTGCTGGCCGTATCCGTCGTCGCCGCGCATAGCGGGCCGATCTTCGGGGCACCGTTCATGCCCGGCACTTTTGCGGTGGAGACTTTCTTCATGATCTCCGGCTTTTACATGTCGCTCATCCTTACGGACAAGTATGTCGGTCCTGGCAGCACCTGGAGCTTTTACAGCAATCGCTACCTCAGGCTTTACCCGACCTACTTCGTCGTGCTCATCGCCACCTGGATGTGGATACTTTCAGGCCACGGCAACCAGGTGCCTTGGCAAGCGGCCTATGAGAAAATGCAGAGCTGGCAGCAGGCGGTTTTTGTTTTCTCTAACTGGACACTGATCGGACTGGACATCCCTCGGCTGCTGCATTTTTCCCCAGACACAGGCTTTCTGGCCTTTGTCGATGCCACAAAGCCCGCCCCGGCTGGCTTTTTTTGGGCGGGAGACCTGACCACCGTCTGGCAGGCCTGGAGTGTTGGCTTGGAGATCTGGTTTTACCTCACCGCGCCTTTTCTCGTGAGGCGAAATTTGGGCTGGCTGCTCGTCCTGGCGGCTGCCTCCATGGGCGTCAAAGTCTATCTGAAAACCCAGGGCATCTACAGTTACGAATTTCTGCCAGCGCAATTCGTGTTCTTCATTTTTGGGATGTTCGGTCATCGCTTTTGGCGGGCTTACCGGCAGACGTTGGGGCAGCAAAAGCATCTTGGTTGGCTCGTCGTCATCACAGCACTGTTGACCATGTTTTTCCCTTGGTGGCAGCTACCTTTGCAGCGCTGGATTTACTACGTGCTCATCGCCTGCTCGCTGCCCTTTTTGTTCGCCTGCACTCGCAAGATCGGCTGGGATCGCTGGATCGGAAATCTCTCCTATCCCATCTACCTCGTGCATGTGCTGATGAAGGACGTTGTCGTCTCCTTGGGCGTCCGCGACTCGAACGGGGAAGTCATCCTGCTCGCCACACTGGCCGTTGCCGCCGCAGTGCTCAGGTGGCTCGAAGAGCCCCTCGACGCCTGGCGGCAAAAGCGCATTGCTGCGGCGCAGTAGGCGTTTTAAACCCGCCACTTCAGATCCACCGTCACGCCATTCCATTCATGAGCGGTGAGATGCGTCTGTGTGGTGAAGCTGCCGCCCGTCGCGCTGAGCCTTGCCATCGTCCAACCGGTAGTGCTTTCCTTGGGGTTCGACACGAAGGAGGTAGCAGGGGTGTTGATGATGTGAATGTCACGATGAAGAAAGTAATTCCGGTGATGGATATGTCCGTGGATGTAGGCCTTCACATTTTTCCGTGAGGCCAGGATTTCCCAAAGCGGTTCTGAATCTTCCAAGCCACCTGGGAAATGCTTCTCTTCGCCACCGAGACGAGGATTGTGATGAGCAAAAATAAGCGCCGGCTTCTCTGAATGAGTATCCAGCATCTTTGCCAGCCATTCATGCTGCTCGCGTCCGAGCAACCCTTGGGGCACCCTCGGGGCCTTGAGCGAATCAAGCAGAAACAGATTTGCCCCGGCTGTCTGCACCAAGCCAACGTGCTTCGACTCAACGGGTGAGTCGCTTGGCTGATCCTGTTTCAGGACTTCGTAGAAAACGTCGCGGTTGTCGTGATTGCCCATGGTGAGGTGCACTGGAATACCCACCTCACGTAAAGGTGCGATCAGTTTGGCGAAATGGGTGTAGTCGCCCGGCTGGCCATCGTTGAGCGCCAGATCACCATTGATAATCACCGCCGCAGGCTGCTTTGGCAGCGCCAGTAGGTAGGTGATCGCGTTGCGCAGATTCGTCGGGATCGAAGCACTCGCCGGATGTTGCGCACCGATGTGCGTGTCATTCAGGATCGCGATCAAGCTCACATCCACCTCAGCGGCGATGTTTTCCACACTCGACAAAGCCGCAGCTGCTCCGAGGTGAGTGATGAACTGGCGGCGTGAGGTGAGATGAATCGGCATGGACTGCTATACGCGCAGGTTCCGCCTCGTATTGCTCCATCATGGATCGCCGAGACTTCCTCAAAACCAGCACCGCTGC
>CANHTV010000213.1 GCA_947463285.1 Verrucomicrobiaceae bacterium
GGATCGCCGGTTTTCGCGTATTGGGCAAAGCACGCATACCACCAGCCATCACGACGATCGATCCAGGTCAGCGAACCACCCACTCTGGTGAGATCGATGCTTTCGAGGTGCTGCATCGTCTGCGGATCGAAGACCTCCACCGAGCTCTTCATCGGCATTTCGGGGTAGTTCGAGTGCGCACACCACAATTTGCCATCCAGCACGATGCCGGCGTTGAGATGCTTGATGCGGCCCGCAGTCTCCTTCCAACCACCGACTCGTTCGCCGTTGTCTTTGCGGTATTTGCCAATGGCGGCGTTCGTGATCGCATAAAAGTGCTCCGCATCGGCTGCGACACCTTGATGCGCTTCGTCGGCTTTGAAGCGTTTCAGCTCCTCATGCCGCCATTCGCCCTTTTGACCGGCGAGCATCTTGTCGAGGCGTGCCTGCTCCTTGCGCAAGGCGACATCGGGAATTGGCGTCGGCGTCAAATTCTCGCTCACGAGCTTCTCCGCGGCAGGAATGGCCCGCCAGCGCAGGTTTTTGAACCACACATCGGCTCCGTGGTCCTGCAGCGAGAGATTCGCGCCGCGTTTCGTCAGATCACCACCGCGAAGGCGCAGCACTCCGAGTTCGTGAAACCAGCTAGGATCGCTGTAATCGAAGTCGATGACCTTTTCGCCGTTCAGCCAGTGTTGGATGACCGTTCGCTGGCACATGATGCGGCCTTCGTTCCATTCGCCATGCGGCTTCACCACGTCCTTCGTCGGTGCCATGCCAAAAAACAGCGCCGCGGCCGCCTGACGTGGATTTTCGCCGTAGGGGCTATTGGCGTTGTCGAGCAGTTGATACTCATACTGCCCCGGCCGGTAATACACGCCGCTGTTGCATCCCTTCGCCACCTTCCACTCAAACCGCAGCTCAAAATCATCCGGCACCTTCGCCTGCTCATACACCAGCGAACCACCTTTCTTCACTCGAGCGATCTCTCCATTCACGACAGCCCAGTTGCCAGCGTGTTTCCAGCCTTCGAGTGTTTGGCCATCAAAGAGAGCTTCAAAGCCGGGTTCGGTGGCCCAAGTGGAAGTGGCGAGGAGGAAGAGAAGAGCCTTCATGAGTGTTTCAAATCGCGGTTTGCTTGTTTGCGGAAGCCATTCAGTCGCAGCGAGCCATCCGAGAGTACATCAAGCATGGTGTAGCCGTTGTTCTCCGCGCCGCTGCCTTCGACCATGGCGACGAGTGTGGTGTAGTGAATGCCGGTGATCAGCTGGTAGTCGTTCTTGTGCGAGTGGCCTTGGAAGACCGCGAGCACTTTGCCGGACTTTTCGAGCAGCGAGCGCACTTCGGCAGCATTCTGTACGGCTTGGACTTTGTCGGCATCGAGACGTTGATGCGCAAGAACGATGACGGGACCGCTGGCCTTGCTGAGCTGGTTTTCTAGCCATGAGAGTTCGTCTTTGGGCACGTTCGCATCCTTCCAATCGAAGTTTTTGCGTGAATACGGTGTACCGTCACTGCGGAAGCAGGCATCGAGAATGACAAACGTCACGCCACCAGCCTCGAAGCTCTCAAAGCTGCCAGTGGCCTTCGTATTCGCGGTGAACTCCTCCTTCGTGAGCGTGCCGACGCAGTGATTGCCCAAAACATAGTGCCGGGGCATCTAAAGCCGTGCGAAGTGTGATTCCATCGTCTTGAGCCACTCGATCTCTTTTTCGACCGAATCGGCCTGATCGATGAAATCACCGAGTTCGATCACCAAAGCCGGTTTTTCCCGATTCATGGCCTCCACGGCCTCATCTCGCTTCGCGAGCGCCTCGCGGTAAAAGCGCGTTTTGGTCGGCGGTTTGTCCGCGTAGTGAAGATCGGTCATCAAGCCGACGCGCAGCAGCGGTTTGGCCTCGGATTCAGTGCTGAGCACCTTTCCGCCGCCGAGTCCGGCGAGGCAAAGCGTGCTGTTTTGGAGTAAAGCGCGACGGGAAAACATGAGATCAGCCTAAAACGCCCTTCACATGCTTCATCGAGCCTGAAAAGCATTCATGCACATAAGCCATGGCCTTCTTCACCTTGGCTTGAGCCGCAGGATAGTCAGCGTCGATGCCGCTGAGTGTTTCGAGGATCTTCTCGACGGGTGTTTCGTCCATTTCGAGCAGCCACTCGCGTAGGCCGATGTCTTTGAACATCCAGCACTTCGGCGAATGAAACTCGGAGTAGGTGTGGATGATCGGCGTGCCATTCGCGAGGGCGATGATGGGCGAATGCGGCTCGTGGCAGACGACGGTGTGTGCTCTCGCGAAGATCGAGGCTGCCTCATCGGCGTTCCAGAAGGTATCGAGGTTCACGACGTGCTTCTGGATCTCTGGCGGCAGCGGATCGTGGATAAGGCGCTTGTTGTGGCCCATTTCTTTGATCGTCTCGGGCGCGATGAGCACCTTGTGGCCAGTCTTCTTCACCCACTGCGTGACGAGTTCACGGAACTTCGCCGCGCGGCGTTCGTCATCGGCGATCTGCTTTGGCGTGGGATGCAGTGGGTTCAGCTTCTCCGGACGTGAATCATCCACGCCAGGATATTTCGGCGTGTTCGTGCGGATCATGACGGTGATGAACTTTTTCTCCTCCAAACCAAGCTTCTTCATCGTGGCGAGTCCGCGCTCGTCATCGCGCACGTCGATGCCGAAACAGCCGTCCGGGCCAAATTCGGCCTTGACCCCTGCGCTTTGCAGGATGCTCAGCGTCTTCGTTTCACGCGTGTAGATGAAAGCGGCCGCGTTCAGCAGCTCGATGCGCTCCTCCGCGCCATCGCCCTGCACCATGGTGGGGAAGAACGACTGGCCAAAGAGGCCGTAGCTGCGGGCATGCTGTCGGCAAAACTTCATGTAGCTGAGATCTTGGCCCATGCCGGAGTTGCGGATGTAGAGATCACAGTTCTTGATCGCGTCTTGGAGCTTCAGGTCCTTCTCGCCTTGGCCGTCGATCTTGCCTTGCAGGAACTCGACCTTCGGAAAACGCGCTTTGAGCATCGCGAGGATGCGTTCATCCACTTTCATCGCCCACACGATGACCTTCACTTCCGGCAGATGCTGCTCTAGAACACGCAGCGTGCCCGGTGTGTGGCCGATATCGCCGATGTTGATCGTGTCCCACGCGGATTGCAGCACGAGGGTCTTCGGTTTGCCATCAGCGGCAAAGACGGAGCCGCCAAGCGCGGCGGTGATGGCGGAGATGAAATGACGGCGTGTGGGATGATTCATGGTTGGCGATTACAAGGTGGCGGGGTGAGCTGTTTTGGACAATCAAAGGTTTCCCATGATCTCATGCGTGGAGTTTCTGACATTCGGGTTTAGCTGTGCGCGTAGTGGTTTACTGCTTTTCACATGCGTTACGCCTTCTTTGACCTCGATCACACTCTGCTTCCTTTCGACACGCAGGCACTGTTTTGTAACTTTGTGCTGAGGAGGCATCCCTGGCGGATCTTTCTGCATCTTTGGTTCATCCCGTATGCTCTTGGGCGTGCGGCCGGCATTGTCAGCACGGCCACGACCAAGCGAGCTTTCCTGTCCTACCTGGCAGGCATGAAGAGAGCGCATCTGCGACGTCTGGCGCGTGATTTCGCCCATGACTGTGTGGACACCTGGATCTACCCGGAGCTACGTGCGGAAATCCTCCGTCACAAGCATCAGAATCGAAAGCTGGTGCTGAATACGGCGAGCCCTGATTTCTATGCGGATCAGATCGCAGAAGTGCTAGGCTTTGATCATTGTATCTCGACTCAGTTTAAAGTCGGCGAGGTGGTGCCTTTGCGGCCTGCGATTATCGGCTCAAACAACAAACGTGAGGCCAAGATCACGGCCATGCGTCTGCGTCTGCCCGGTGTGGCGGCATTGTCCGAAGAGGAGCGCTTTCATTGCTGGTCGTATAGCGACAGTGCGGCGGATATTCCGCTGCTGGAGTTCGTCGGTAACCGTGTGCTGGTGCATCCCAGTGGCAGCCTGAGAGCACACTTTCCCGAGGCCGATGTCACCGTGCTGAGGCCCCGCCGACCTTACTGGGGAAGGGTAGGTGATATGCTTGCCGTCCTTAGGCAGATGCTAGGACTGCATCGTGAGCGCGGGCCACAGGCATAAAAACGAGCACGAACCCTGAAAGATCGCCTGCTCGTCAAAGGTTTGGCAGGATTAATCTGAAGGCGTTGGCGCCGCTGGTCTGATTTCTTCAGGAGGCGAAACTGGCGTGAGTGGTGCTGGTGTGGGGCTGGTGGTGCCAGCAGGCACCGCTGCACCAGGCGTCGTGGCAGGCACTGGGCCATTTGGATCACTCGGAGCGAGTGCGGACACTGCCTCTAAGGCAGCCGTCGCTTCAGCGGCTTTCTTTTTAGCAGCAGCGAGCTTGGCCGCATTGGCTTTGGCCTTATCTGCGCTCTGCTTCATGTAGGTGGCGTAGTCGGGGCCTTTGCCAGTGATGGTAACGGGAGTGCCGACAGCGGTGTGCTTAAAGATCGTGCCTGCAAACTTGGAAGGAAGGCGAATGCAGCCATGTGAGGCGCGGCGGCCAGGGCTTGGGATAGGGCCGATGTGCATGCCCACACCATCGCCAGTGAGGCGCATGAAATAGGTCATCTTTGCAGGCTCAAAACGTCCGCCTGGAGGCAGCAAATCACGGCCTTGCTTGAAGTCGGAGTTCACCAACTTGCCATTGGCGTCATAGCCTTTGCCGTAAAGGTTGGAGACTTTGTCAGCAATTTTTTCCAGCACCTTGAACTCACCTGTCGGAGTGGGGAAGCTGGTGATGCCTGAGGCCACATAGGTCCAGCCGATCTGTTCTTCGCCGTTGAACAAATACGCTTTTTGTTCGTCCACGTTGATCTTGATCGACGTGATATCCTTGCCCAGGGCGGTCCATTCATAAAGCCCCGTGGGCTTTTTTGCAGATGCCACGGGTGCCGGAGTTGCTGGCGGTGGAGCCGTTTTACAGGATGATAAAAATGCCGCGACACAGATGGTTAGGCTGAGCGCAAGATCTCGCAGATGACGTTGAGTGTGCATGTTGAATGAAGTTACATGCATGGCGGAGAGAACTTCAAGCCCGGCGACAGGCACATTTAAAAAAGCAGCTCCAGAATTTGACGTGGATGTGAGACGAGTTTTTGCGCCCCATTTTGGATGAGTTCCTGTTCGGAACGGTAGCCCCACAGAACCGCTAAGCCGGTCATGCCAGAGTTCACAGCAAAGGCCATGTCGATGCCTGAATCACCGACATAGGCAATGTCAGAGAGCTCCAGGCCCATAAGTCTTGCCATTTCATAAGCACCCGCTGGGTCAGGTTTATGCGGCACCTCAGGACGTTGACCCAGGATATGATCGAAGAGATCGGTGCCGAAAAAATACTCCGTCATAGGCACGGTAAAGCGGTGCGCCTTGTTTGAGATAACACCGAGCGGAAAACCTTTGGATTGTAGCGTAGAAAGGATCTCCAGGATGCCGTCATAAGGACGGGTTTGCTCACGCCAGAGTAGATCATAGTGAGCGCGATATTCTTCGACACAGGGTTGGATGATCTCAGGCAGACGTGCATGCTCCGGTAGGGCGCGTTCGACCAGCTTAGCCATGCCATCACCGATCATTACCTTGAACAGACCTTCCTCACAGCGTGGGTAGCCACGATCATCAAGCATTCGGTTCACCGATTCAGCGATGTCAGGCAGTGAGTGGATCAAAGTGCCGTCGAGATCGAAAATAAAAGCCTTAGGTGGAGTCATGACAGGCAGATACTTCGGAAGTCCTTATAAATCAAGGCTTCTAGCTCCTATGGACCAGAACAAAAGAACTCAAAAAAACGACAGAAAGGCCAGGAGGAGTGGCGGAAAGTTTTAAAAACATTCAAAAAGAGTTTGCCTATTCTCCATTCTGTCCCAGTATGCCCGCCCCCGGCCCAGGTTTTCCTTCGTGAAGACTAGGCAACATGAGTTGCGAAAGCAATTCCTGACTATCGGAGCAGTGAACCGGAAAAGCACTGTGCTGACTTTGCATTCGCAAAGTGGAAGCACTGTCTATTCAGTTCCACGCCCGACAGGGCCATTTTTAGGAAAGGAACATTTTTTAGACACCATGCCCACCATCAATCAGCTCGTCAGACACGGTCGCAAAGACAAAGCGACTAAGTCCAAGTCGCCAGCGCTGGATAAGTGCCCACAACGCCGCGGCGTGTGCCTCCAGGTGATGACACGTACACCTAAGAAGCCAAACTCAGCTCTCCGTAAGGTCGCCAAGGTGCGCCTCACCAATGGCTTCGAAGTGATTGCTTACATCGGTGGTGAAGGCCATAATCTCCAAGAGCACAGCATTGTGCTGGTTCGTGGTGGACGTGTGAAGGATTTGCCGGGTGTTCGTTACCACATCGTTCGTGGTACCCTTGACTGCCTTGGTGTTGATAAGCGTCGCCGTGGTCGTTCTAAATACGGTGCTAAGCGTCCTAAAGCTGGTGCTGCCGCCGCTGCTGCTGGCAAGGGCAAGAAATAATACAGCCCTAAATAACTGACTTTTTAACCTCTCTCTCATTTCGACTTATGGCCCGCAGGAAACGCGTATATGACAAGCCAGTCCACAAGGACTCAAGGTACGATAGCGAACTCGTCGCTCACCTCATCGCTCGTGTGATGCAGTCTGGGA
>CANHTV010000214.1 GCA_947463285.1 Verrucomicrobiaceae bacterium
CAGACATCGTTGTTGCCCTTGTTGAAGACATCGAGCCTCGCTTCGCAGGTGAGCGTGAAGGAATCCCACTCCGCGCCGCCAAACCAGGCCAGGTTGAACGGCCTGCGGACCTTCGGCTTGTATTGCGAAGGCTTTTTCAGAATGAGCGTCGTCGCCTGACCCTCGCCCTGCCACTCCCACGCGGCGGGGTCTTCGAGCTGCCACTGAGCACGCTGTTGGAGCGGCTGCTCCGCCAGCAACGAGCTGGCAGCCATGAAGCCAAGAAGGAGCATGGCTGAGAGTTTACGCATAGAGCCGTGCATAGCTGGAGGCGATTTGATCGAGGAACTCACCCTGATTGCTGCTCCACCAGCGGTTGGAGAAGATTTCGACCTCGCGATGGCCGGTGAAGCCGGTGGCGTCCACCCAATCGCTGATTTCGCGGATGTTGATGCAGCCTTCGCCCATCAGGCCGCGATCATTGAGGAGATCGGTGGTCGGCGTTTTCCAATCGCAGATATGGAAGGCATGCAGGCGACCGGTCTGGCCGGCGAGATCAATCTGCGACTTCAATTCCGGATCCCACCAGACGTGATAGACATCCACGGCAATGCCCACCGACTTGGGTGATCCAAGCGCATCACAAATCTCATGCGCCTGGCGCATCGTGTTCACCGCGCTGCGGTCATCGGCATACATTGGGTGCAGCGGCTCGATGGCGAGCTTCACATCCGCAGCCTCCGCCGCCGGCAAACAAGCCGCGATGCCGTCCGTGATCTGTTTGCGTGATTCGACCAGACTTTGCCCCGGAACGGCTCCGCAGACCAGCACGATGAGCGGAGCGCCGATGGCGTGCGCTTGCTCGATGGCGAGGAGATTGTCGTCGATGGCTTTTTGACGATCCGTAGCCGATTGGGCCGGGAAAAAGCCGCCACGGCACAAACTGACGATGTCCATGCCAGAATCGGCCGTCTGGCGCTTCACGGTGGCCAGATCACGGCCTTCGAGAGCCTGACGCCAGATGGTGATGCCGCTCACGCCGCGCTTCGGAAATTCACGAAAGCATTCCTCTAGGCTCAGCGGCTTGGTGGTGATGGTGTGGATGCAAAGTCGGCTCATGAGTTTGGATGGTAACATTCTTTTGCGGCTGGAAAAACAGGAGTTTCCGTTCTAAGCGGACGGAAAAAACGATGGAACTCTACCAATTGGAATATTTCATGGAAGCTGCGCGTCAGCAAAACTTCACCCGTGCCGCCCAGCGTCTCAATCTCGCTCAGGCCGCTCTCAGTGAGCAAATTCGCAAACTTGAGGCGGAACTAGGCACTCCGTTGTTTAATCGCGGACGCCGCGAAACCACGCTCACCGCAGCGGGCGAAACGCTACGACATCATGCTGAATTCCTGCTTATCCAGGCCAGTGCAGCGCGGCGAGCGGTGAGGGACCTCATCCAGATGAAAGGCGGACGCCTCGTGATCGCGGCCATCCCCTCCGTGAGTGCCTGCGTATTGCCAGCCGCTATCAGTGCCTTTCGCAAAAAACATGCGGAGGTGGAGCTGGCCTTGTTGGAAGGCACGTCTGAAAATGTCGCGCAATGGGTGGAATCCGGCCGCGCGGACATCGGCATCGTGCAATTGCCGTCCATCAAAGGACCCTTTGTCGAGACCTTGTTGTTTGAGGAGCCCTTTGTGATTCTGTCTGCTAAGACTCATCCGTTGGCCACGAAACGCCGGGTGAAACTCGGCGATCTCGCTGACGAGCCTTTCGTTCTCTACAAAGGCCGGGCTCGTGATGCCGCTCTCGCCGCATGTCGTGAGGCGGGTTTTGAACCGCGCATCGCCTGCGAGAGCAGTGAGCTGGAGACGATCCGCTCCTTGGTTGCTGCGCATCTCGGCATTGCGCTTTTGCCAGCCCTCGCCACTCGCACCCCGAGCGCCAACTGTGCCGTCATTCGCCTCACGGATGACCCGGTGAAGCGTCAGGTCGCTCTCCTGCACCGCTCTGATAAAACCCCATCACCCAGCGCTGAAGCTTTCCGCAAACTCCTGCTCGGGGGCGGGCGTCATTAGGACGAAGTTATTTGCACATTACTTCTTCAGGTTCGGTGGATTGGCGACTTTGCTGGTCACGAATTCTTCGCGGCTGAGACTGCTGTTTTGGTCGCTGTCACGGGCTTTGAACCAGGCTTGGGCTTCGCTTGGGTTGCGGTTTTGGGAGAACTCCTCGTAGCTGAGTTGCTGGTCGTGATTGAGGTCTTTTTGCTCGAACTGGCGGGCGCGGATTTCACCTTCGGCGTTGTTTTGACGGCTGTTGCTGGCTTTCTTTTTCGGCTCGCCAGCGATGGGCAGCGGCAGGTAGTCAAAGTCGAGGATCATCTTTTCCTGAAGCGCTTCTTTGAGTTCCATTTCGACGCCTTTCATGTCGGGCTGACCTGCGAGATTGTGCAGTTCACTGGGATCTTTTTCGAGGTCGTAGAGTTCATACACGGCTCGCGGACTGGTAAACCAGAGTGTTTCAAATTCGCTCGCGAGTTGTTTTTCCTCGTGGGCTTTGACGATGTCCTGCCAGCCTGGATCTCCGGCGCTGTCCACGGGGCTGTAGCGATGGCTGGGAGTGACGTTGTAGATGAGCTTGTAGCGATCACTACGAACAGCTCGACTGTAGTCCACGCCTGAGGCGCTGACGTTTTCATTGAAGGTGGCGCTGCCGTGAGGACCACGTTCGGCAAAGATGTGTTTCCTTGACTCAAAAGGCTGGCCTTTCAGCAGTGGGAGGAAGCTTTTGCCGCTGATGCGTGAGGGGATTTTGAGTGCTGCTGCTTCCAGGCAGGTGGGGGCGATGTCTTCACCTGAAATCAGGACACGAGATTCAGTGCCGGGCTGGATGACGCCTGGCCACCATAGAATCAGCGGCACATTCAAGCCAGGATCGTGCAGATTACCTTTACCGCTTGGGAAGGCCATGCCGTTGTCGCCAGTGAAGATGATGAGGGTGTTTTCGAGTCCGGCACGCGCCTTAATGATGTCTAACACGCGCTGAAAATCGCCGTCCATGTGCTCGATCTCGCCTTCATAGCGTGAGAGGTCACTGCGGACACCCGGTAGGTCGGGTAATGAACCTGGAACATTTATTTTAGAAGGATCGGGCGGATTTTTACCGCTGTCCCAGGGATGATGGGGATCACTGAAATTGACCCAGAGATAGTAGGGTTTGCCGGCGGGACGTTGATCAAAAAAGGCCGCCATGGTTTCAGGGATATTGTCCTGGCCTGAGGCATCGATGTAGTCGTAGCGCTCTTTAAAGGTCTGCATCTGGTTGGCTTCAAAGACCCTGCTGGAGACCTCGCCTCCACGCCCGCTGCCGTCCAGATGATAGCTGCGTCCGAGTACGCCGACAAAGTAACCGGCTTCTTGTTTCAAGATCTCAGGATAGGTGATCTCATCTCGTGGTAGCGGTGAACTAAAACGTGTGATGCGGCAGGCGACGGGTGAGCGACCGGTCATGAAGCAGGCGCGTGATGGCACGCACTGCGGAGCTCCGGTGAACATGCGATGAAACTTCATCCCCTGGGCGGCGAAGGCATCCAGATGCGGAGTCTTCATCTCTGGGCGTCCATAACAGCCAAGAAAAGGGTAGCTGTGGTCGTCACTGAGAATGAAAACGATGTTAGGCGGTGTGGTTGCGGTAGATGGCGCCAACAGCATGGACAGGGCGATTGAGGCGAGGAACAAGTGGCGCATGGGAAGTCTGTGCGAAAACGCGATAGTTCCTGTGCTCTTTCGCTCTCACCAAAGAACGGTCTTGGCTGCCCAAGTCTCTTGGGCGTTTGTTTCAACTCCTTGAGCATGTGGGTGAGATGATCGTGATGGGGCAACTTCGGTAATGCGCACACGGATCTGGCTGTCCTCATTGATGACATCCCGCCAAGTGGTTATGAGGCTCAATGATGAATCCTGCGCAAGAGTCTGGAATCACAGGCGTATAGAGGCCCTGTGTCATCGGTTTTTAAATACAACTGCAACGGCCTCGGGCGTCGTGATTTCCTCCAGGTGGGCTTAGGCTCACTGGGCGGCGTTGCCTTTTCTGACATCCTGGCACTGCGTGCTCAGGCTGCTCAGGCTCGTGGTAAGGCCAGTCCGGAACAAATCAACTGCATCCTCGTCTGGCTGGATGGCGGCCCTTCTCATTACGAGACCTTTGACCCCAAGCCCACCGCCCCCTCAGACATTCGCGGAGAGTTTAAATCCATCCCGACTAGTGTGCCGGGAGTCCATTTCAGCGAGAGCCTGCCTTTGCTGGCGAAGAGCTTCAATAAGTTCACGGTCGTCCGCTCCATCTGCCACAAAGATCCCAATCACGGCGGTGGCAATCATTACATGATGACCGGCTCTGCGACGCCTGTGCCGGTGGGTTGCGGTGCTTTTGTGAGCTTCCATCCTTCATTCGGCTCCATGGTTTCCCATGAGCGCGGCATTCGTGGTGGATTGCCCGCCTACATGAGCCTGCCGAGCGTCTCTCGTTCTGGCGGTCCCAATTTTCTCGGCGCCCAGCATGCTCCTTTCGTGATCGGTGGCGATCCCAATGGCAAATCCTTCCGGGTGCGAGATGTCGCCATCCCGCAGGAGATTAGTGAAGGGCGAGCGATGAATCGCAATGTCCTGCGTGCATCATTGGACAATCTCAAACGCATCAATGAGAAGGCTGCGGAAGACCCAACGGTGGGTTTTGATCAATTTTATGGGCAGGCCATGGACTTGGTGACATCACCGACAGCGCAGGCGGCCTTTGATGTCAGCAAGGAATCGGAAGCCACTCGCAAGCTTTATGGCGAGCATGACTTTGGCCAGCGGCTACTCCTGGCACGGCGTCTCGCGGAAGTGGGTGTTTCCTTCAGTGTCGTTTATTGGGGCGGCTGGGATGATCATCGTGGTATTTTCAAAACCTTCAAAGATGGCAAGGCTGCCAAGCTGGATCAGGGCATGAACGCTCTCATCACGGATCTTGATCAGCGGGGAATGCTCGATAGCACCCTGGTCATCTGTCTAGGCGAATTCGGTCGTACACCAAAGGTGAATAAGGACGCAGGTCGTGATCACTGGCCAGGCGCGATGAGTGTGCTGATGGCTGGCGCTGGCATTCCTGGCGGGCAGATCGTCGGCGCGACAGACCCCAAAGGCTACTTCGCGGCCGAAAATATCTACTCGCCTGAAGACTTTGCTGTTTCCCTGTACACGAAGCTGGGGATCGATCCTCATCAGGTGCTGCACACCACCACGGGCCGCCCTGTGCACCTCGTGAACGGGGGCAAGCCGATCAAGGAGCTGTTCGCGTGAAGTTTGCCCGCGCTTTCCTGCCTGTTTTTATTTCGGCATCGCTGCTTCACGCAGAGGTGCCGAAACTTGAAGCTCTTTTTCCCTCGGGAGGCCAGGTGGGCTCCAGCTTTGTCGTCACCGCTAGTGGCAAGATTGAAGCTGATGCGCATTTATGGACGGATGCTCCGGGAGTGTATTGGGTGCCGAACGGGAAAAAACGTGAGTGGCAGGTCACCATCGCGCCGGAGGCAAAACCCGGGCTTTACTTGGTTCATGCGGCCAATGCCGACGGAGCTTCTGATCCACGCTGGTTCAGCATCGGTTCTTTACCCGAAATCACCGAAGTCGAGCCTAACGATGAGGTTGGCAAATCTCAGATCTTGGAAAAGCTGCCAGTCTGTGTGAATGCGCGTCTTGATAAAAGCGGCGACATGGACGGCTACACCGTAAAGCTGGCGGAAGGTCAGACTCTGGTTGGATTCATTGAGGCTTACAGCATCGGCTCCGGGGTGGATATGCTGGCGAACGTCTTGGATGAACAAGGAGTGCGACTTCATACCGCCAGTGATGCACGCAATCTCGATCCGTTGATCATTTTCAAAGCGCCCAAGGCGGGACACTACACGGTGCAGTTGGCAGGTTTCCCACATCCACCCACGGCTGATATTCGCTTCACCGGTGGCTCGACGACGGTGTATCGTCTGCACTTGTCGAATGGTCCGGTGGTGACACAAATTTTTCCTGCGGCGGTTATCGCTGGAGCCAAAACGGAAGTGGAGTTGGTTGGACACAATTTGGACCCCAAAAAGATCAAGCATATCGTCGAGGCCGGACAGATTCGGCAAGATGGCGAAGTGGCTTTGATCACACAACCAGGCAGCCTATGGCCGCTGCAAACAGCTCTCACGGCCAAGCCTGCTCAGCTCGAAAAGGAACCCAACAACAGCAAAGACAAAGCCACGCCCGTGCAGGTCGGCAGCTTTGCGGGACGCCTCATGGATAAATCGGATGTGGATCGTTTTGTCATCACCATAAAGAAGGGCGAAAAGCTCCAAGTACGCGTTTTTTCCAAGCGTCTTGGGTTGCCTCTGGATGCCCAGCTGAAGATTGAGGGACCTGACGGCAAGCTCATCACAAGTGTGGATGACCAAAGTGAGCAGATGCCAGATCCAGTCGCTGTTTGGACAGCGGCAGTTGATGGTCCCCATCAGGTCATCATTGAAGATCTCTTTCATCAAGGCGCTGCTGATAAAGCCTATGTGGTGGAGCTTTCCGTACCTGTTTCTGCCTTTGAAGTTAGCCTGGCTGATGCC
>CANHTV010000215.1 GCA_947463285.1 Verrucomicrobiaceae bacterium
AAGAGCATCTACGAAAACGTCGCCTACGGCCTGCGCGTGCATGGCGAAAACAATGTCGAGGTGCTGGATGACGCCGTCGAGCGCGCCCTGCGTTCCGCCGCTCTGTGGGATGAATTGAAGGATCGCCTCCAAGCTCATGCCCTAGGCCTTTCCGGCGGCCAGCAGCAGCGCCTCTGCATCGCCCGAGCCATCGCAACCCAGCCTGATGTGTTGCTCATGGATGAGCCATGCTCGGCACTTGATCCCATCGCCACGCTGAAGATCGAGGAGCTCATCCACCAACTCGCCCGCAACTTCACCGTCATTATCGTCACTCACAACATGCAGCAGGCCGTCCGCGTGAGTGACTACACGGCCTTTCTTCATCTCGGAAAACTCATCGAGTTCAGTCCCACGGAGCAGATGTTCGAGCGCCCGAAGGAAAAGCTCACAGAATCCTATCTTCGCGGCACTTTTAGTTAAGCCAAAACGATTTTTTTTGCATGTCTTCAGCCTCGCTAGTCACCTCGGACAGCCGCTTCATCCAGATGGAGAAGTTTAATTATTCGTATGGCGACCATCAGGTGCTTTTTGACGTCGATCTGGATATTCATCGCGAAGACATCACCGCCCTCATCGGACCTTCCGGCTGTGGCAAAAGCACCCTATTGCGCTCCATCAACCGCATCAACGACCTCGTCGAAACCGCCCGTGTCGTCAGCGGCAAGATCAAGATCGACGGCGTCGATATTTACACACCCGAGGTGGATGTCATCAGCCTCCGCCGCAATGTCGGCATGGTATTTCAAAAGTACAATCCCTTCCCCCGCTCCATCTTTGAAAACGCGGTCTATGGCCTGCGCATCGCCGGGATCAAGGACAAGCATGAACTCAGCGAAGCCGCCGAGCGCAGCCTGCGTCTCTCGGCGCTCTGGGATGAGGTCAAAGATCGCCTGCATGAGTCTGCCACCAGCCTCTCCGGCGGTCAGCAGCAGCGACTCTGCATCGCGCGCGCCGTGGCTTTGCAGCCGCGCATTCTCCTCATGGATGAGCCCTGTGCCGCACTCGATCCCATCGCCACCGCCCGCATTGAAGATCTCATTGCCCAGCTGCGCGGCCAGTTCACCTTTGTCATCGTGACTCACAATATGGAGCAGGCCAAGCGCATCGCCGACAAGACGGCCTTCTTTTACAAAGGCAAGGTCGTCGAGTGTGATGATACCATGGCCATCTTCGGCAACCCCGCCAACAAGCTCACCGAGCAGTACGTCACCGGGCGTCTCGTGTAAATCTGTGCCAGTTGGCATTTGCCAATCCTGTGCCAGCATGAGGCATGTCCTCCTGCCTTTCCTTCCCTGTCACAGGAAACCCTGCTGATGTCATCGAGATCATCGAACGACCACTGACCGAGCCTGTTGGCCATGAAGTCCGTGTCAGGATGCGTTATGCTCCGATCAATCCGGCGGACCTCAATTTCATCGAAGGCAATTATGGTCGTGCAGCCCATCCACCAGCCATTCCAGGCCATGAGGGCTGTGGTGAAGTCGAGGCTGTCGGCCCACTCGTCACCTCCTTGGAAAAAGGCGATGTTGTCGTGCCTCTCATCGCCGCTGGCTGCTGGAGCCAGCATCTCACCGCAGCCGAGCTTCACTTTGCCAAACTTCCGTCCTCCATCGACCCCGTGCAAGCCTCCATGCTGCGCATCAATCCCGTCACAGCCTGGCATCTGCTGAACAAACATGTCGAACTCGAAAAAGGTGACTGGGTCGCTCAAAATGCGGCCAACTCCGGCGTGGGACGCGCCTTGATCCAGATCGCCAAACATCAAGGACTGCGCACGCTGAACTTCGTCCGCCGCAGTGAGCTGATTCCAGAGCTGCTGGATCTCGGTGCCGATGCCGTTTTTCTCGACAACGATGAAGGGCTGGCCCAGGCCAAAGCCCATCTTGATCATTCACCCATTAAACTCGCGGCCAATGCCGTTGGTGGAGACAGCGCCATCCGTCTCATGGACATCCTCAGTCTGGAAGGCAGCCTCATCACCTACGGAGCCATGAGCCGCCGCAGCCTGAAGGTGCCTAACAAATTCCTCATTTTCAAAAATCTTCGTCTGCAAGGTCTGTGGATCACGAAATGGTTCGAAAAAGCCAGCACAGCAGAGCTCCAAGAAGTGCTCGAGCCGCTTACGCGCATGATCATCCATCACGATCTCTTCACCGCTGTGGATGAGCTCATCCCCATGAAAGATCACCGCCGGGCCATGCAGCGCGCTCAGGAATCTGGGCGCAAGGGCAAGATCATCCTGGATCTAGCCTGAATGGACTTTCCACGCTGGGCGCTTGCAACTTCGGGCTCTCGTGCTCGTTTGCGCGCTCTACCCTATGAAATACGCATCCAGTACACTCCTGCTGCTAGCACTCGGCAGCTCGGTCCTTTGGGCCGCTGACAACAAACCTTCACCGATTGGTTACAGCGACACGCCGATCATCCCCGGCACCCAGTGGAAAGTCCACGACATCGACCGCCCTCGCCCTGAAGCGGTGACACCTGGAGCCAAGCTTGGCGATGCTCCTTCAGACGCCATCATCCTCTTCAACGGCACCAACGCCGACGCCTTCCAGTCCAAGAAAAAGGGCCCCGACGGCAAACCCACCAACGAGTGGGCTCCCTGCGCCTGGAAGATCGACAATGGCGAACTCATCGTCGATGGCGGCGACTCCTGGACCAAACAGGAATTCGCCAACTGCCAGGTTCACATCGAGTGGAAAAGCGAGCCTCACACCGAAGGCAACTCGCAGAAAAAGGGCAATGGCGGCATCTTTTTCATGGATCGCTATGAGTGCCAAATGCTCGACTGCGACAACAATCCAACCTATGCAGACGGCATGACGGGCTGCATCTACGGCCAAACTCCACCGCTGGTGAATGCCGTGAAAAAGGCAGGTGATTGGCAGGCTTACGACATCGTCTTCACCGCCCCGAAACTGGATGGTGACAAGGTCATCGAGCCCGCCTACGTCACCACTTTTGTGAATGGCGTCTGCGTTCAGATCCACACCAAGATCATGGGCCCGACCAAGCACAAAAACATCACGGACTACAGCGGCAGTTTCCCAGCCGCCGCTCCCATCCGGCTCCAGGATCACAAAAACAATCCCCCCATCCGGCTGCGCAACATCTGGATTCGTCCGTTGCAGTAAATTGACTGATCTTCATCTCGTTCTGGCATCTTCATGAGCACAGCCATGAGTTTAAACCCAGAGCGCCGGAACGAGATCGTTGTTTTAATTCATGGGTTAGGCCGCTCGTCCTGCAGCATGCTCAGAGCTGGTTTTTGGTTTCAAAAAGCTGGCTATCGAGTCGCCTACATCAGTTATCCTTCACGCACGATAAGCATCGCAGCAGCCGTGAAAAACCATGTGGCTCCGAGCTTGGAAAAATTGGCCCACCGAACGGACCCATCCAAGTTCCATTTCGTAACACATTCACTCGGAGGCATCATTTACCGTGCTTGGGCCGCACAAGCTGAGGCAGATTACCCGCTCGGACGCAGCGTCTTGATAGCTCCGCCCAACAATGGCAGTGAGATCGCTGACCGTGTTCGTCATTGGCCCATCGCACGCGCACTGATGGGACCCGTTATTCAAGAACTCGGCACCGATGAAAACTCCACTCCACGCAGCCTCGGCCCAGCCATCGGTGAGGTCGGCGTTATCATGGGAGATCAAGCCAAATTACCTTTTTTTCGTCACTGGCTAGGTCCGCAATCTGATGGCGTGGTCACAGTCGCAGGAGGCAAAATAGAAGGACTCAAAGACTTTTGCGTGATGCCCGCAGGTCATGCTTTGATCATGTGGCGTCCGCGGATTCTCAAGGCCGCGGAACACTTCATCCGTGAAGGCTGCTTTCCAGCTTCTTGCCGCCGATAATGCCTCTTCTGGTTCAGGCAATGAACCATGAATCTGTTGTGGAAGCCCTTGAAGCACTGTGGAGACTTTTTCCATGTCCCTCCACCTTGTCACCGAACTGACCGACACCGACCGCAAGCTGCTGCATCGCGCCATCAACGGCTTTGTGCCCGCGAAAGTCTTCGATGCGCACACGCATCTGTTTCACAGCCGCCATTTTGCCGAAGGAAAACGTCCCGTGTTCCTCGATGAGGATCGTGGTTACGGCATGGCGGACTTTCAGGCCGCGATGCAGCTCTGGATGCCGGGACGCGAGGTCGAAGGCCTGTTCTTTGGCTATCCGAGTGCCGGAAACAATCGAGTCGGCGAAAACGCCTGGCTGCAATCGCAAATTGGCGTGACCAGCAATTCGCGAGCACTCGTGCTCGCAGCTCCCACCGATGATCCTGCAGAGGTGCGTCGCCTCATGAGCATGGGTGTCTTTGTCGGCGTCAAGCCGTATCGCCTCTACGCCGATGTGCCGGACACGAAAGAGGCGGAGATCGAATCCTTCGCGCCCGAGTGGATGTGGGAGGTCTGCCACGATCACGATGGCATCATGATGCTGCACATCATGCTCGCCGATGGCATCACCGATCCGCGCAACATCGAGGCCATCAGCCGTCTCTGCCGCAAATACCCGCGCTGCCAGCTCATCCTCGCGCACATCGCCCGCAGCTTTAACTACCGCCACGCCCGCGAAGGCCTGCATCACCTCATCGACCTCGATAACGTCGCCGTGGACACCTCTGCCGTGACGCAAGCCGGAGCCTTCCGAGCCGCAATTGAGATCCTCGGGCCGAAGCGCGTGCTTTGGGGCAGCGATTACATGGTCAGCGAGCTTCGCGGCTCCTGCATCACTCAGGGCGATGGCTTCACCTGGATTCATCCCGACCTCGGCACTGACAAACTGACCATCTTTGGCCAATACACCACAGTAGGCATCGAATCGCTCCTATGCCTCCGCGAAGCATGCGAAGACACCGGCATGACACAGGGCGACTTGGAGGACATTTTCCGCGAAAATGCACTGAGGCTGTTGAAGCCGAAAACCGAGATTTCAGGCCCCGCACTCTGGGAAGAAGCCAAAACCAAAATCTCCTGCGGCACCGGCCTTCTCTCCAAACGCGCCCACCTCTTCGATCCGCAAACCTGGCCGTCATACTTCAGCCGCGCGAAAGGCTCCAGCATCTGGGATCTGGACGGAAAGCGCTACACCGACTTCACCGGCGGTGTCGGAGCCATTTTACTCGGCCATGCCGATGATGAAGTGAACGCCGCCGTGAAACGCCGCGTGAATCTCGGCAGCTATGCTACCCTCGCCTCGCCGGATGAGGTCAAACTCGCGGATGAACTACTCGATCTGCATCCCTGGGCCGGCAAGTTGCGCTACGCTCGCGGCGGTGGCGAGGCGCTCGGTCTCGCGGTGCGCATCGCACGCGCCGCGACGGGCAAAAGCGGCATTGCCTTCTGCGGTTACCATGGTTGGAGTGATTGGTATCTCGCCGCGAATCTCGGCGATGATGAGGCGCTTGATGGCCATCTGCTGCCAGGCCTTCAACCGCTCGGCGTGCCACGCGAACTGGCGGGCACAGCGGTGCCATTTCGCTACAACGATCCCGAGTCGTTCCAGGCCGCGTTGCAGAAGCTCGATGGCAAGCTCGCCGCCGTGGTGATGGAGCCGATGCGCAGCGAGTTTCCACGCGATGGCTTCCTGCAAAACGTGATCGATGCCTGCCATGCCGCCGGAGCCGTGTTTGTGCTCGATGAAGTCACCAGCGGCTGGAGATTTGGCTTCCCCGGTGCCGCGCCGGTGCTCGGCATCGAGCCGGACATGGCGGTATATGCGAAGGCGATGAGCAACGGCTATCCCGCCGGAGCCATCATCGGCAAAAACGAGGTCATGGACGCCTCCAACAACAGCTTCATCTCCAGCAGCTACTGGACGGATGGCGTCGGCACCGCCGCTTCGCTGGCCTGCATCGGCAAAATGAAACGTGAAGGTGTGCAAAAGCACGTCTGGAGCCTCGGCGAACGATTGCAGGCCGGTTTGCACGAAGTGACCTCACGGCATCCCGCGCTCGGTTTGAAGGTCGGCGGCATGCCCTGCGCTCCATCGCTCGTGTTTGCCAATCCAGCTGCGAAACCGATCATGATCCGTCACATGCTCCAGCGCGGCTTTTTGATGTCGAGCCAGCTTTACGTCACCTGGTGCCACGATGACGAAAAAGTCGCCAGCATGCTCGCCGCGCTCGATGAATCACTCGCCATCGTCGCGCAAACACCTCTCGAAGCGGCTCAAGGACCGCAACAAGGCTTTGCGCGACTCGTTTGAGCTGCCCTCACTTGGCTGTCACTGGCCGAGATGCCAGCAAGCCGACGGCCATCGTGATGAGGCACCCGAACATGCTGAACCAGATGAAAGACACGACAGGCGCAGGCTTCACCGTGGTGAAGTAGCCATTCTGATACAAGTAGATGCTGAGCAGTCCCACGAAGCCTGCGAGGCAACCGAGGAGTGCGCCTTGTGTGGTGGCACGCTGCGTGAACATGCCGAGGAAGAAAAGCCCGAGAAGTGGCCCACCGATCAATCCGATGACGGTGTTCACCGACTCGACGAGATTTCCAGGCATGGCTGACACAGCAAAGGCTAGTCCCATGACGAGT
>CANHTV010000216.1 GCA_947463285.1 Verrucomicrobiaceae bacterium
ATGATAGTATGACGATAGGTCATGCGAAAGTAGGACGTCGCCAGATTACAAACCCCTCTCCTCACCGAGCGGGGTTTTTTCTTGATCTTCTTCAATCCCCATACAATAGATAGACTTTAAGGAGTTTAACGATTTGTCGTATTGAATGCGGCTTCCAAAATTACGCGGTGCAGAAATCTCGCGATTATGGGAAACTGTGGGATCAATGTTGCGTCAGCCTAAACAACAGTGATGCTTTTAATCACTGATTGGATGAGTGAATTTCGCTTTATGATGTGGTTTCCTTTTCACTCATGAGTTGCGACTGGGCATAGGCCGTGCTTCATGAAGTTCTCATGAGCAATTCAGCCTCTCTTTGGACCCATTTTCAGAAGTATTTCGTTCGTTATCCTCAGCTTGGATTTTCCATCGACATTAGCCGCATGGCTTTTGAAGAAGAATTGTTTCAGAAAATGGCACCTTCAATCGAGAAGGCATTTGCTGACATGAAAACTTTGGAGGCTGGTGTTATCGCAAATCCTGATGAGGGCCGCATGGTCGGTCACTATTGGCTAAGAAATTCAGCGTTAGCTCCAACTGAACTGCGTTCTGAAATCGACGACACTTTAGAAGCAACATTGAAATTTGCTGCTGATGTTCACTCGGGATCTATTTTGGCTGCGAATGGGAAAAAGTTTACCCGTGTTTTGGTGGTCGGTATCGGTGGGTCCGCTCTGGGGCCACAATTAGTGGCTCAATCCATCACACCAGCTAGCCCTCCGCTGCAAATTAGCTTCTTCGATAATACCGATCCCGATGGGATGGATCGTGTCCTCGAGCAGATCGGCTGTGAATTGGCAACGACATTAACCTTGGTGATTTCTAAGTCAGGCGGCACCAAGGAAACACGCAATGGAATGCTCGAAGCTGCAGCAGCTTATCGTGCGCTAGGATTGGATTTCGCCAAGCACACGGTTGCCGTTACCGGTGTCGATAGTGAGCTCGACAAGTATGCCATCGCCAACAACTGGCTTGCTCGTTTTCCGATGTGGGATTGGGTTGGCGGCCGCACCAGTGTCATGAGCGCGGTGGGAACGATTGCTGCTGCTCTTCAGGGGGTGGATGTTCGCGGTTTTCTCGCGGGAGCAGCTGCCATGGATGAGGAAACTCGCACCAGACCTGCTCGCGAAAACGCTGCCATGCTGCTGGCTCTTATGTGGCACAGTGCAGGCAAGGGGAAAGGTCTCAAAGATATGGTGGTCCTACCTTACAAGGATCGCCTCGTGCTCTTTAGCAAATACCTCCAGCAGCTGGTCATGGAGTCGCTTGGCAAAGAGCATGATCTTGATGGCCAGGTAGTGAACCAGGGGATTGCCGTTTATGGAAACAAAGGCTCCACAGACCAACACGCTTATGTTCAGCAGTTACGCGACGGAGTGAACAATTTTTTTGCCACCTTCATTGAAGTCAGGAAAGCGCGTGACAGTGACGGTTTTGAAGTGGAACCAGGCTTTACCAGTGGCGACTATTTGCAGGGATTTCTTCGAGGGACGCGCAAAGCGCTTGCCGATAAGGGGCGCGAATCCGTGACACTTACGATCAATGAAGTCAGCGCCTACTCTTTGGGCCTTCTCGTAGGCTTGTTCGAGCGTACGGTGAGCTTTTATGCATCATTAGTGAACGTGAATGCCTATCATCAGCCCGGTGTGGAAGCAGGTAAAAAAGCGGCCACTGATTTCCTCAAGCAGATGTCTGCTGTGGTTGCCGCGCTACCGCATAATGAAGTTGGTGTGACGGCTGATGCTATCGCGGCTCAAGTCGGAATTGATCCTGAAGATGCTTGGCATATGCTTAGTCATCTTGCTGCCAATGGTCGTGCCAAGGTTACTTTAGGTCACTGTGCATCTGGAGATCGCTTCTCGGTGATTTGATGAAACACTAAAAAGCCTCTTTCCCGTGATGATTGCACGGAAAAGAGGCTTTGGTGGTTGCTTATTAAGGCTGAGGTGCCACTGCGGGGCGCTGGTCTTTGGGCAGCCAGCCGATTTCTTCGGTTTTGGTACCGCCTTTGCTGCCGCCCCCGAGGAAGATGTCACCCGTGTCTTTGAGTGTGACGAAGATAATGAAACCGAAAAGCAGCAGCACACAAGCGGTCTGCACGATCTCCAGGAAGCGGCCCTGAAGTGGGCGGCGACGGATGGCTTCACCGACAGCCATGGTGATGTGGCCACCATCCAGCACCGGGAATGGCAGCAGGTTCATGAGCGCCAGATTGACGTTCAGGACGACGCTGAACCACAGCACTTGCAGCAAGGCGGCTGGATCTTGGAGCAGGTTGTAATAAACACGACCGATGCCAACCGGACCGCTCATGTGGGCGGGGCTGATGTCGGAGTTCGAATAAATTAGCTTCTGAACCATGCTGATCAGGGATTTGGCTGCACCAGACACTTGTTCCCAGACGCCTGGATAGGCGAGTTTGCGCTCACCAGTGGCGTGCCAGACGATGCCAATCATCGGCTGTTTCCACTCAGCAGGGTGTTTGTCTGGAATGCGTGGGGTCAGGGTGATGCCTGTTTCTTTACCTGCGCGACGCACCACGATTTTAACGGGTTGGCCGCCACGAGTGCTGAAGTAGTCAGCAAGCTGGGCACGATGGGTGAGCGGCTGGCCGTCATAGCTCAGGATCTCGTCCTGCGGCTGGAATCCAGCTTCCTCAGCAGGGCCGTTGGGTTGCAGGGCTCCCACCATTGGGGTTTCTTTACCCAGAATGCCTACTTCGCGGAGTGGGGGACGCTTGAAGATGCCATCACGGATGGAGCCGACCCATGAGTCAGCTTTCTTCTCGATGACTTCTGGCCATTCAGCTGCCACGGCGATGGTTGGGATGGCTTTGCCGTCACGCTCGACATCAAACTGAATCGTTTTGCCCTCACTGGAGATCACGTTCCAGCGCACGGTGTCCGTGGTCATGCCTTCGAAGCGATGGATTTCCTGGCCGTCGATTTTAAGAATCTTGTCGCCTGCTTTGAGGCCAGCTTTTCCCGCAGGACTGTCTTCGACGACATAGCCAATGGTCGTGGTGACAAAGGCTTCCGTCTGAGGTTTTCCCAGCCAGCTCACGAGCACGGCAAAGAAACAAGCCAGCATGAAGCTGAACAAGGGCCCGGCAAAAGCGACGATGATCTTATCCAGCGGCGTGATGGGAGGCAGTGGCTCGGTGCTGCTGCTTTCACCTTCGATGGCGTCCATCGGGGCCATTTGCGGCAGCTTCACAAAACCACCCGCAGGGATGCTGCCGAGTCCGTATTCGACTCCGTTGATGGTCTTTTTCCAAAGGGGCTTGCCGAACCAGATATAGAAGGCTTCGACACGCAGACCGCGCCAGCGAGCGGCGAGAAAGTGACCCCATTCGTGGACCAAGATCATCAGGTTAAACACCAGCAATACCTCAATGATGAGGATGATGACGCGCAGGACGGAACCAAATGTACCAAGTGAGGAAAGCCAAGACATGCTGAAAAAGTAAAGGTGGATGAAATCAAACGAGAGCGCGGATGGCGCAAGGGCCGCAACGCTACCATTCTGAGGGCACTCGGCAATGGCGAGATGTGAGATCACAAAATTCTCACGAATCCCTGAGAAGCTGGCGCAAAACCTCGGCGGCAAGGGTGAAGCCAAAGGTGCCGGTGACGTGAGTCGCTGCGCCAAAGCCGGCGGCGCAATCCAAACGCAGGCCGGTCTCGGCACTGTCGGCGCGTTGCAGGTCACAGCTGCCGTCAGGCTGTGGATACACGGCTTTTTCGGCGGAATAAACGCAGGGCACATCCCAGTGCATGGGGCGGCCTTCGGGGCTTTTGGGGAAATCGTGGGCCTCACGGAGGCGACGGCGCACCTGTTGCAGCAGTGGATCGGCTCCGGCCTGGCCGAGATCAGCGACTTTGATCTGCGTGGGATCTCGGCGGCCTCCGGCACTGCCTGAAACGACAACGGGGATCTTCAGAGCTCGGGCTTTAGCGAGGATCAGGGCTTTGATGTTCGTGCTATCGACGGCATCGACGATCAGGTCAAAACCTGCCGCCAGCAGTCTGTCGGCGCTGGATTCGAGGAAAAACTCTGGCTGCGCGCAGATCTGGCACTCGGGATTGATTTCCCGCACACGATTAGCCAGCACCTGAACCTTGGTTTGCCCCAGAGTGTGCGCCATGGCAGGCAGTTGGCGATTGGTGTTGGTGATGCAGACATCATCCATATCAATCAGCGTCAAAGCGCCGATGCCACTGCGGGCGAGGGACTCCACGACCCATGAGCCGACGCCGCCGACACCGATGATGGCGACATGCGCTGCATGAAAGCGCGGTAAAGCAGCGGTGCCATACAGCCGGCCGATGCCGCCAAATCGTTGGAGATAGGATTCAGTCATGGGAAACTCTAAACCATAAGGCTGAGCGCTGGGCATCGAGAAAATTTAGCGGAAGTGAAAACTCTCAGTTCTCTTTGCTCTCTTTGTGGCTAGATCAAATAGGCATGACCGACTTCACTCTCACCTTTCTTGGCACCGGCACTTCCGTCGGGATTCCGATGATTGGTTGCGACTGCGCTGTTTGTCGCAGCACGGACCCGCGAGACAAGCGTTTGCGCTCCAGCGTCTGGATCCGCACGCCTGAAATGGCGTGGGTGGTGGATACGGGGCCTGATTTCCGCACGCAGTGCCTGCGGGCTGGGATTCGTGAGCTGGATGCGGCGCTGTTTACGCATCCGCACATGGATCATGTGACGGGTTTTGATGAGCTGCGCCGCTTCACCATTCCGGCAGATCAGTTCATGCCTGTGTATGGACTGCCTTCTTGTCTGGAGGTCCTTGAAAGGATGTTCATCTATGCCTTCAATGGGGAGAACCGTTACCGAGGCTATCTCAAACCTTTTCCAAAGCCGATTCATGGTCCGTTCCACCTCGGTGAGACGCTGGTCACGCCGCTGCCGGTGAAGCACGGCAAGGTGGAGTGCATTGGTTATCTGTTCAGCCGTGGCGGACGCAAGCTCTGTGCCTACATACCGGATGCGAAAGAGTTGCTGACTCCGGCTTGGGCGGCCTTGCAAGGTGTGGATACCTTGATCGTGGATGCTTTGCGTTACACAGATCACCCCACGCACATGAGTTTCAGTGAGGCTCTAGCTGTTCATCAGGAGTTAAAACCACGCCGCACTTTTTTCACGCATCTGATGTGTGAGATCTCTCATGCAGCGGACGAACCCCAATTACCATCTGGCGTGAAGCTGGCGTATGATGGTATGGAATTGACCTGGGAATAAGAATCGAATGACGCGCCGCCTACCGTTTTTTTTGAAGCACCTGCCTCTGCTGATGCAGATCATGGCGCTTTTTGTGGGCATCCGCAGCATGGCTGAGGAAGACGCGCCGTCCGCCCTGGATCTGCCGGGCGAGACGGTGGTGATCTACAATCCCGAGTATGCGCAGTCTCGTGAGCTGGCGGAATACTATGCGCAAAAGCGCGGCATCCCGGGGGAGAGGGTGATCGGCCTGGAATGTCCCATCGACGATTCCATGTCGCGTGAGCAGTATGAGCAGATGATCCGCAAGCCGCTCTTTGATGCCTTTGTGCGGCGCGGCTGGTGGAAGCTGTTGCAAGGCACGGTGAAGGATCTGGAGTCGGGCAAGGATCGCACGGGGTTCGTCATTTCTGAAACCAGTGTGCGGGTGGTGGTCCTGATGCGCGGCATTCCTTTTCAAATCCGTCGTGATCAGCAAAACCCGCAAAACGCCAAGGAGGACGAAGCCAGTGTGGACAGTGAGCTTTGTCATCTCGGCTTTCCGCGCCAGCCTCTCGCCGGGGCTCTGCGGAATCCGTATTTCGATAAACCGATCCGCTTTCAGATGAATCAGGGGGCCGCTGGTCAGTTACTGGTGGGCCGTCTCGATGCGCCGGATGCTGATACGGTAAAACGCATGATTGATGATGCGATCAGCACTGAAGCTGGTGGTCTGCGTGGGCGTGCGGTGGTGGATCTGGCGCAGAAAACTGGGGCTTATCAGGAAGGTGAAGACTGGCTCACGCGTAGCGCCATTCTCTTTCGTCAGCATGGCATTCCTGTGTTTATCGACAAAGATGAGCCGCTCATTGCGGACCACTGGCCGCTGCCGGATACGGCGCTCTATTTCGGCTGGTACAGCGCGACGATGAGCGGTGCAGTGGCCAGCCCCTCATTCCGGTTCATGCCAGGTGCGGTGGCCTGTCATCTCCACAGCTTCAGTGCGGCCGCGATTCGCTCCAAAGACCGACACTGGGTCGGCCCACTGCTGAATCAAGGAGCCGCTGCAGCTTTGGGAAATGTCTTCGAGCCTTACCTGAGTCTGACCGTCCACTTTGACATCTTTAACAAGCGGCTGCTGGAGGGCTTTACGCTGGTGGAAGCTGCGTGGAATGCCACGCCTGTTCTCTCATGGATGAATGTGGTCTGCGGAGATCCGCTGTATCGTCCGTATGCCAAAGGGCCTGGCTCATCCATGGGGGATGGGCGCTCTCGTGATTATGCGCTCTATCAGGGCACGGCGATGCGCTACACGGATGAGAACAG
>CANHTV010000217.1 GCA_947463285.1 Verrucomicrobiaceae bacterium
GGGCAGAGCAGGCAAGTCGGCAAAACATAGAGGCAGCAACGTGTCGTGGCGGCTGTAATTATCAACTCACCAAAGCACACCCGATACCGACCAAAGGCCTGGCTGTGACATCATCAGCAGGCGCACACGATCCAAAAGAGGAACATCATTTCCAGCCTTCAAGATCATCTCTAGAGCCACGGATGACTCATCCAGCGACAAAGCACGACGACCTGAAATAAAGCAGCGTCCTCGCTGGGCCAAAGACAGGCGCTGCAAATTATCTCGGAACCGCCCTTCCGACACCCGGCCGAGGCACATGACCACGCGATGAGTACCGACGGCCAGGGATCTCTTGGGTGGACTCTCGGGAGCATCCGCAGCCAGCCAGCGACTCGCCGCATCTGCCACCGATTGCCCAGGCACCAGCAAACAAAGGTCTGAAAGCGCTCCCAGCGCGGACGGAATCAGGTCTTTGATCACAGACGTGTCAGCAGCACTGAGGACGAAAGCTTGCAAACTAGGCACATCCACTTTGGCAGGCTCACGCAGCGTGCGGAAAGCCCACTCCCAGCTGGGAACCTGCATCACAGGTGCGCCGGCAAAGGCCTGCTGCCAGTCGAGCTCCCTCAATTCCGGGCTGGCAGCCAGGATGACCGCACGAATGTCTGCGCACAAAGCCCGGGCAGCCACGCCCATCTCAGCGAGCAGTGACGCGTAGTCCGGCCCGGCCCCAGGCAGAGACTTGACCCGCCCCTGCACTGTCTCGCGGCCACTCGCGCTCTGCATGATCCAGCTGTACTTGCCTGACGCCGCATCGCCTCTCAGTACCACGCTCACCCAGACGATGCCGTTTAGTTCGGTCCGCTCACGAGTTGCTGAAGCGATGGACCAGAGTTCCACCGCGCGCTGATGCTCCAGGCACTGAAAGGCCTTCGGCTGTTGCTCCAAATGCTGTACCAGCTGCGTCGGCGCACGGCGTCCATGCAGATGCTTCAATGCCAGGACTCGGACATCTTCCGGCAGACAGCGCATCAGCGTCACCTCACGATCCAACAGCGTCTCATGCAGGAAAAACAGGCTCTCCGACTCGTGTTTCAGATCACCTTCCAGCCGTCCCCATGCCTGACGCAGACAGAGCATCTGCCGCTGCCATTCCTGATCATCGCGACAAAAAGGCAGCCGCCGTTGCCCATCGCGCAACCGCTGAGCCAGATCCGAGACAGCCTCCTGAGACTCCGGAAACTCAGCTCGCAGACGAGCCAGGGTGCCGAGCGCCCCATGACGAGTCGCCAGTCTGGCTGCGGCCAGCAGCAGATCAGGCTGTTTCTTAAGTCCATAAGCCTGTGCCTTTTTCCCCACCCAGGCCAGCGCCGCCAGAGGGTGAATCAGCACCACACCTGCAGCACGGAGTTTCTGCCAGTCCTCATCGGCATCGAGATCCGTGATCAGTTGGTTTTGAAAACGATCCGCCTCATCTCGAAAAAGCTGTGCCGCCTCCTGCCCCTTTTCACTGGCGGCGGGATCACCGGGAAAGAGCAGGTCATCCAAAGACACGGCCAAGGTTGGCGGAATCGCCAGCCCAAGCTCGGCCAAAGTCCACGCCGCCACCTGACAGCGACGCTGCAAAGCAGCCGGCACACGCTCTGGCAGCAAATGCAGCGCCAGAGAAATCCAGCGGGCGGCCTCCATCCCCTGCCCTGCGAGACGCGCCGAAGACGCCGCCTCCAAAAGCGCCTCGATCTCCCCATAACGCACCGGGCTCTGCGCCGGGCGGACGTCACGCAGCAGCATCCACAGCGTCACCTGCCAGGCACTGATCTCATGATTCTGCGCAGCATCCGAAATCACAACGAGCTGCTGACTCAGCACCTGACGCAACCCCATCACCAACCACTGCTGGAAACACTGAGCCGGAATGAGCCCGCCATTCTCAAAAACACCGCGAATCGGAACCCCACGGCCCGGTTTCCACGCCGGATCAAGCTTCAGCCAAAAGTTTCGCAGCACCAAGAGCTGCCTAGCTGGATCATCTCCAAGCACCACTGCCAGCAGCCACAACGTCAGATCCTGCCACGCCTGCTTCGGCACCTGACGCTTCATTTCTCCCTGTAAACTAGGGCGCAAACGCTGAACAACCTCCGCAGACTGATCGTTCAAAAGCCAGCCAACCGCCAGCGCCAGCATCTCAAATCGCACGTCCGCATCCGAGTGACGCAAAGCCTGCGTGATCAGATGCATCACATCCTGACGCTTTTCAGGCAGGGACTCTGGGCATAGCATATGCCGCCAGAGCTGATAATCCGCCCGTGCAGCGTGTTTAGCATCCTGAGCACGCCAGTAGTCACGCAGAGCACCGCGTCCCGGGCGGCCATTCTGAGCCTGCCGCCACTTCTCATACTCGGCCACAATAGCGACCAAAGGCAACACAGGAGCCTGACGAGGCGGCTGCGGACGGCGTGACTGATGGCGATGAGGAGCAGGCATGGTGGGAAGCCGATGCTACGCAGCCAGCCCAGCACAGCAAATCCGCGATTGCACGAAGCTTGGCAAACATGCACACAGCAGGAGCTTTGATGGACAGGAGAGATTTTCTTCCCACCATAAGCGGCCCCCGATGAAACCCCTGATCCTTATTCCCAGCTACAATACCGGCCGCATCCTGCCGATTACGGTGGCTGATGTGCTCGTCCACTGGGCGGATGTCTGGGTCGTGATGGATGGTAGCACGGATGGTAGTGAGGTGTTGCTGAAACCGCTCCGGGAGAGTCATCGTGGCTTAAAAGTGATCTGCTTGCCCAAAAATGGCGGCAAGGGCGCGGCGGTGCTGCATGGCACTCTTCAGGCTCAGGCCGCTGGTTTTACGCATGTGCTCACGATTGATGCCGATGGCCAGCATCCCACGGAGGACATCCTCAGATTTCTGAAGCTGGCAGAAAAGCACCCCGAGGCAGCGCTCATGGGCTGCCCCATCTTCGGCCCGGAGGCACCTCAGCTCCGCGTTCAGGGGCGCAAGATTTCCAACGGTTGGTCGAATCTCGAAACTCTCGGCTGGGGCATCCCGGACTCGCTCTTTGGCATGAGGCTTTACCCCATCCCGGCGCTGTTGAGGGCCTTCAAGGGCACCTTCTGGGCACGGCGGTTTGACTACGATACGGAGATCGCTGTGCGCCTGGCTTGGCAGGGCGTGCCGATGCTGGCGGTGCCGACCCAGGTGCGCTACCTCACGGCTGAGGAGGGTGGAGTTTCCCAGTTCCGCTATTTCCGTGACAATGCCGTGCTCACCTGGATGCATCTGCGTCTGCTCGCTGGTTTCTTTTGGCGTCTGCCTATGCTCCTGCTCCGAGGCCGCAATCCGCTCAAGCCATGAATCACGAAGAGACAGCTCTTTCACCCGAAAACCTGGAGGCTATTGCTTCGCTTTGCCCTCGGCGCTGGGACTATTACTATACCCGATCCAAATTGAGCACCGACCCCGTCTATGGCGCGGTCTTGGCGCACGTTCGCGGCTCGAAGCTGCCCCTGCTGGACATTGGCTGCGGCATCGGCTTGCTGTCGCACTACCTGCGCGCCATGGGACAGGACGCCGCGGTCACGGGCTTTGACTACGATGCCCGCAAGATCAAAGCAGCCTGCATCATGGCTGTGAGGGCTGGGGTTCGGGACGTCCATTTTGATCACGGCGACGCTCGCACCCAGATGCCAGATTTTCACGGCCACGTCGTCATTCTGGACATCCTCCAGTTCTTCACGGAGGCCGAGCAAAACACGCTCCTGACCAGTGCGGCTGCACGCGTGGCTCCAGGCGGCAGCCTCATCATCCGCTCGGGTTTGCAGGATGATTCCTGGCGCTTTCGCATCACGGTGTTTGTCGATTATTTCGCCAAGTTTTGTCTCTGGATGAAAGCCGCACCGACCCGCTATCCCGATGCCGCTCAGTTCCACCGCGTGCTGGAAAAAGCAGGCCTGGAGGTCAGCATCCAGCCGCTCTGGGGCGGTACGCCTTTCAATAATTTCTTGATCATCGGCCAGCGCGCAGGATAAGCCGTGAGAATGCCTTTGGTGGCATAGCGCCAGTCGTGGATGATCCAACATAGCCACCATGAAAAGCATCACCAGCCTCTTCTACCTCTCCTGCCTCATCGTCTGGCTCAGCGGGTGTACCGCGCCAAGCACACTCACGCCTGAATCTCAGGCCCAGTTTACGAAGGTGCAGGTGCTTTTGGAAACCAACTGCGTACACTGTCACGGCGATAACCATTTATCCACCATGCCACCTTTTGGCGATAGCCGGGCGCTGACAAAACTCATCGGCAGCAAGACCTGGATCATTCCCGGCCAGCCTGCCAGCAGCCGACTCTATCAGGTGGTGACCTTTAGCGATAACATCCCTGGAGCCATGCCACCCACCGGCCACGGCATCGCGACCACAGATGTTCGGATGCTGCATGACTGGATCAAGGCAGGCGCCCAAGTGCCAGCCGGAAAAAACATCCGCTTCACCCCGCGTGGAGAGTCTCCCAGATCCATCTGATCAACCTTCAAGGAGCGCCCTGAATACGCACTCTTCCATCGTCTGCGGCTTCACGAACCGAGGGAGCCTGGAGGATCGCCGTCAAGTTGCTGGCCAGCAGGTAGATCAAGGCAGAGCCGAGAGCGCCCGCGATGGCGATCAAGCGCCGTTGCATCACATTCTCAGCCGAGATCATCGTGTAAATCCGCAGGCAAATCAGTGCCCACAAAATCGTGAGCACTGGTGCGACAAAAGGCAGATAAGTTTCCATGCCCAGAGGCTAGCGAAGGACCAGCCTGTTTGTCATCCTTAAAGATTCTCCAACTGCTTTTCTGCCCAGGTGAGGATGCGCCCCACCTTTTCCGCATCTTGAGCTTCTTTGGCTTCTTCGAAGGCCTGCTTGGCCTGAACAAACTGACGTATCATCGGGATCGAAATCACGGACTGGCCTTTTTCCTGAACCTGTTCATAGCGCTGCTTCAAGACTTCCAGATCGATGTCACCCGTCTCAAACTTCGAGAAATCCAGAGGCTCTGTCGTGACAGGTTCATTGAATCCACTGTCTTTGATCAACTGTTCCAGTGCGTCATTGGCAGCCGCCCAATCGCCAGATCGGATGAGCCCCTCGATTTCCTTTCCGCGCTCGCTCATGGTCTCTGTCGGCTTGACCCCAAGACCATCGACAACTTCACGCAGCGCCATGGCTTTTTGCCGAACCTGGGTCTCCAAGCCCGCTGTCTTGGCCTTGCGCTCTGGGGCCAGCTTCGCCGCCAGACGTTGCTGCTCCACCGTCAAAACATCGCGCAGTTGTAGAAGTGTGCGCAGCTGTAGATGCTTCAGCGGAGACTCAGCTTCGAGGAGTTTGGTGAGAGCTGTGCTGGCAGCTTCGGCCTGAGTTTCTCGGTTCTTCAAGAGACCGTTAAAAGCCTTCTGCGCTTCTTTCACCGCCTGCTCCAAAGACAGACCTTCGGCTTGGGCGGCTTCAACGATGGCCTGCATCTTGGCTTGCTGCTCAGCGCTGAGTTCGAGCTCACTTTTGAGTGAGTTAATGACTTCCGGGGTGACAAGTCCCTGTTGCAGCCAGGCATTCATATCGGCACGAACGCAGGTGGTGAAGGCGAGGAGGATGTAGAGGATGGATTTCATGGGAGTTGAATGTGCAGATGAGATGGTAGGAGAAAATCACTGGGCATGGCAAAGGGTCTATCGACTCCGGCAAACAGAGGGCTGCCGTCAGTCATAAAAAACTCCGGCAGGTCTTTAGCCAGATCTTCACTGGATGAAGGAGCCCCAAGGTACCAAGCCGTCAGCGCCAGTAGCACACAGGCAGACGCCTTTGGTAGCCAGGGCGGCAATCGCCAGCTAATCGGCAGGCGCTCCGAGATCACCAGCACACGCGGATTCCACACAGGGGCTGCCTCACGCTCTGCATGTCGCTGCGCCACAAAGCGCTCACGCAAATCAGCATCAGCATCAGCATCAGCATCAGCATCAGCATCAGCATCAGGTTCAGGTTCAGATTTCATAAAAGGAAGAGTTGGTTAAAAGATGGCGCAGCCGCGCCTTGCCTCGCTCGTAATGCTGGCGCACGGAACCGAGGCTGATTTTCATCACCTGAGCGGCTTCGTTGAGGGTGAGATCTTGATAGAAGACAAGATGCAACACCTCGGCCTGGCGTGCTGGTAGTTGAGCCAAGGCAGTCCGCATTTCTAGGGCCCGCTCGTCGATTTCGATCTGCTTCACTGGGTTGGGCCTTGGGTCGTATGCCTCGCCACTGAGGTGAACGATCAGGCGTCCCAGCAGACTTTCCCGGTAGCGCAGTCGGCGAAATTCCTCGTGCGCTGTGTAACGTATCACCCCGAACCACCAAGTCTTGAAGCTGGAAGCTCCTGCATGATGCAGCCTGCCCGAGGCCAGCTTGAAGTAGGCGTTTTGTAAAACATCCTCCGCCCGTGAGGTGTCGCCCGCGCAGCAGTGTAGCGCCCAGCCAAAGGCATCTGGGTGCAGGGTTTCGAGGATGTCGGCAGTTTCGCGCTCCATTCATTTCCTGGTGAGTGCCCCAGGAAA
>CANHTV010000218.1 GCA_947463285.1 Verrucomicrobiaceae bacterium
CCACGCCACCTTGCCTCTCAGAGTGACAACTGGCTACGCCTGCAGCTTCTTAATTTGATCGTGGCTTTACTGCGCTTTGCTGTTCTGGATGCCCCAAAGCACGGAATCCCGCCGAATCAGGTGGCCGATTTCTGGGATGGGTTCTCGAAGGCAGAGTTTAATCTGTCTTGGTCTAGGCAGTCAGGGAGGGGCAAGTTATCCCCAGATAGAATCACGCCAGCAGTTCCACCATGCGATTGTGATGTGAGAGACGGACGTGGCTGTATGTATCGAGGATGACGTCAGCTCTATTGACGCAGCCGCAATGGTGTGGAGTTGCATTAGGCCAAGAGATTTGCCGCTCCTCTATCGTCCTCCTGCTCGATTACTTCAGAATAAGTCTTCAATATGAGAACGCCACCATCCTTGTGCCCCTGCCATCGACTAATACGCTTCACAGCAATGCCTTTCTTCAGGGCGTCGATGATGAACATACGGCGGAAGGAGCGTGCTGAAAACGCGGGCAGTTTGAGATTTCTGCATGCAGTGGCCAGCGCTTTTTTGGGATCACTGATCTTGAAGACTTTCTCAGATGCAGACGCATCAGGATTCTCCACCCTGAGCCTATCGAGTAGCGGTCGTAGTTTGGCAAAGAGGGGAATTTGGAATGAGGTCTGTGTTTTGACCCTGAATAGCTTGATGGTCTCGTCTTTGAAATTAATATGCTCCCACTTCAGGCCAGATGTCTCCGCCTGACCAACGCCTGCGCGCCCCATGAACTCCAGGACATCCGCTGATTCATCTGCATGGTCTGTATAGGGTTGTGCCCGCACTTCTGTCAATATGGCTTCAAATTCCTCGGGAGTCGGCGCGTTGCGGATCACCTGAGGACGTCGCATTGCTTTGACTAGGCGTTTGTCCAATGGAGACTTGTAGATTTTGCGGTTTGCCGTCGCGAAGTCAAAGAAAGCCAATAACCACTGTCGGGCATGGTTGTAGGCCGCCACCTTACCATTCCACTGGCTCAGCCATTTGGAGCACTGACTATGATCCACCTTAGCTAGAACCTGATGGGCTCCACCTGGCCAGTTCGCACAAACATGGTCTGTGAGTTGGCGATAGCGTTTCAGTGTTTTCGCAGCTCCGGTCCTTCCCTCTAAGAATTCCTTCATGTGGACGTCGAGGTAGGTTTTGTTCGCATCAGATGCAGCGTGCTCCTGTTCACTCAGAAAGTCCCGCAGCTTCCGTTTGGCGACTTCAATGGTGTTCGTTTCAAGGCTCCGGCGAATTAACTTGCCAGAGCGTCTCACGACTGCATAATACATGCCGCTGCTGCGGTAGCGATACAAACATGGTCCCACCCGAATCCACTGTCCTTTTTGATCTCTTTTCTCCCCTGCTCTCATGCACTGGAGACTACGAGTATACAAAAGCAGTATCAACTCGGATTTATGGCAACCTAAAATGTGTCGCAAATACCTCAGTATAAACGATTATGCACGGATAGCTCAGTGGTAGAGCGGCTCGTTTACACCGAGTTGGTCGGGGGTTCGAATCCCTCTCCGTGTACCATACGGAACAGCCTTTTTTCTTTTATAAGGCAAACCCAAGCTCCGAAGCTCCACAGCCAGCGTTCTTTCGAGCTCTCTTATGCCCAAAACAGGCGGGCGATTCCCAATAAAAAAGCGGCCTCCGAAGAGGCCGCTTGGAATGGAGATATGAAACAAAAACTTACTTGGAGGCGGTATAGACGCCTTTGCCACTGGTCTGTTCAGCCTGATAGGCTGGGAGCTGTGGGCGTGGGCCTCTCCAGCCTGCGCCAGGAAGGCCAGCGGCTGGGTATTGGTCATTCAGACTGCCGACCATGTAGTTCTTGGTATCGCGGACGGTGCAACGCAGCAGACCGCCGAAGATGCCACGAGTAGCACTGTCGATGCTGTTGGAATAGGTCTTGAAGGTACCACAGATAAGGGTGCCACCTGTATGCAGAGTGCGCTGCACTCCGTTGTCGATGAAGCCACCGTAAGCGATGGTTTCGTCGTGAGCCACATCAGCGACTTGATCACCAGCGTCATAGACGACTTCAGCGTAGCGGGTGCCTTCCTTGCGGACGATGTGGCTGCCACGGCGTGTTGTGCGCACGACGGTGTTACCGGAATTGCGCACCTGACGTGTTCCAACGCCGCTGATCAGTCCAGCAGAATCTTCTGTGACATCCAAGGAGGAGTTCGCCGAGCGATCCACCACCATGTGAGGATAGGAGAGGCCTTTGTTAAGATTGGTCTCAGCGTAATCAGCACCATCTTTAGAAGGACGCTCTGGAATGTCAGAGAGCTTCGTCGAGGAAGGTGTCGAAGTGCAGGAGGCGAGGATTGGGAGGATGGTCAGCAGAAGATATTTTTTCATATCGCGTCGCGAGAGTGTCTGATTGCGTTCTTTATGTCAAAACTAAATTGGGAAATATGCGTAAGCAGGGGCCAAATGAAGAATAAATGCGCCCAATAAGCCTGTCTTGATGAATTTATTCGGCGTTTACAGACGCGGAAACCGGCCTCACCCAGTCTGTCGGTGCTGTGAAAACACTATCCAAACTCCTCCTTCACACGGCCCTCAGTTTTATCGCCAGCATTGCATTGATTCATGCTGCCGACCCGATCAAAGACAATGTTATCCGCGACAATGAATCACTTGTCCAGATCGCCATCCTGAATATGGAATGCAGGGCTGAGCATCGGCACCAGTTACATCTGCCCTGCACCCGCGATCTCGATCAAGTCAACGAGCAGCTTTTTAAGCTCATCACCAATGACGGTGAGGAATACTGCGGCGCGGTGATCCGTGAGGCTCTGAAAAAGCTCGACTAGGACAAAAACGGCGGCTGGCGCTCGGGTGCAGCCCTGGCCTAGGGCCGATTTCTGACCATCAATCAGGACAAAGAAATCACCCGCCTCAGCATCGAGCTGAACAACACTTATGTCACTTATGGCAAGGACGGCAGCCGCGGAGCCTCGAATCAAATGGCGCAGGATAAAAATGCCAGCCTCTTTGAAAAAGCCGGAGCCGCCGTGTAACGCGCCCTCACCAAGACCTCCAGCAACTACAGGAACAGCACCTGGGACCTCGTCGATGCCGTGAAAAAGACGGTTTAAAACTGGAAACAGTGCGCGAGGAAGAGCTGCCTAAGGAACTGCAAGCCATCGCCCCGGCAGCACGCCAAGGCTTCATCGACCAAAAGTCCGCCGAGCGAGTCAAGATCCAGTCCGAGATCAAAAAGCTCAATGAAGAGCGCGAGAAATACATCGCGACCAAAGCCGCCCACAGCGCCCCCGGCGTCGGTCTCGGCCTCACCCTCAGTCGCCGGCTCGCCAGAGAGCTCGGCGGTCGTCTCGAATACCTTCCCAGCCAAGAGCGCGGTGCCTGCTTCTGCCTCACCCTGCCCCGCCTGTAGATTCGATTATTAATCGAATCCTTTCTCTCACATCAAGGGCTTATGCATCAAAACCATGGAGAACCAGGTGTGCCGGAGACGCTTTCCTAGTACCAATGAAAACGAATGATCTGCGAATGGCCGCCAATGCAGTGTCGCCCTTTCCGTCCTTGTTAGCGGCCCGTTCCGTCTGGATTCGCGTTATACCGTGCGTCACCAAGTTTTGTGATTTATCGCTTTAAGAGAGATGAGAGACTGTCTTTCCAAGCCTCCAGCACTCCATGACTCCAGCTTGAGGGAGAGGCGCTTTATACCGCATCGTATCACGCAGTTGGTCTTCGGTTTTTATATCAATGGTTTCACCACAACACACACACCCTAAGGAGTCTTGAATAAACAATGATGTTGCCACCTTGGCTTATTTGGTAAAAGCAACGGTCATGAAGCAGTCAATCCGTCCTAAGTCCACAAAACACCTAATGAGCAAGCAAACACTGACCATGTTCACCCTGTTGGGGCTTTTCCTTTTATTTGGAGATCATCGGAAAACAGCCGCACAAAATGCTGACCTAATGCCACCCAAAGGCTATGAGCCAGGCCTGATTGCACGAGCATATCTCGGAGGTGATACAAACGCGAAGAAATACCCTACTCATTGCGTCGCCACCATTAACACCGGGAAGGAGTTTATCGACAAGTATAAGCCAATTGCAGAAGACCAAATTCGGGGCAAGGCCCACACCAATGAAGTTTTCTACTGTGCCTTCGGATACATCGTTCTCGAGCAAGAAGCCGACGTGAAATTCGACATCGGGGACGGCACCTGTTTCGTCAACAACAAGGAATTTGGGCGAAAAACGTTTACTCACCATTTCAAGGCTGGCAAATATCCCGTTGAGATTATTCGGAGTTGGGGAAGGGGGCAAGGCGACTTCAGGATCGTTAACGCTACGACGAATACTTCCGTGCTTTTCCATACCTCACAGATGCTTAACCGAGAACTCGGACGCAGTTTCAAGGTGGGTAGCCGGACAATGAAGTCGGTGGACCTAAAAGCTGCGGCTGAGCCCAGAAAACTCTGAAAACTAGAGGCGAACATCAAAGCGGGCATGGCTGCGAGCTACGAGCCTATCAATGGCACTCTAGTTGACCCCAGCCTTGCCAGGATGAGCGACATGACCTAGGCGAAGTCAAACCGCTGAACCTGCGTAGCCGCAGCCCCCAGGCTGTTACTCTGAGGGCTGTCGGTTCAAGGTGGTGGTGCTTGTTCCAGAGCGAGGAAGATCGTGACTGCATCAAAACTCAGTCATCAGGCCATCAACGCAGCCCCTGCCGAGTTTCAATGAATCGCTAGGTTATCAGTCTCGCCCCACTTAGTTTGTCGTATCCCGACATGGATATTCGATAATGATCTTTCAGAACTGAAAGATCTCAGTCACCCCCAAAAAAACAAAAACTCACCCGCGAAAAACCATCGCGGGCTCCAAGCGGGCAACGCGCCAGATACCGAGAAGAGCGGAAAAGGTGCAGATGATTAGGATGACGCCGAGCACGGCAGGCGGGACGATCTCGGGCATATAAAACGGCGGTTGCTCATTTTTCAGCGCTGGGAAGGCAAAACGGGCGGTAAAAAACATGCCGATGCCGTAACCGATGAAGCCAACCGTGAAGGCCTGCGTCAGCAGCATGAGGCAGAGAGTCCAGGTGGAGGTGCCCATGGCCTTGAGAGCGCCCAAGTGCTTCATGTGCTCCAAGACGAAGCTGTAAAACGTCTGACATGAGATGGCCATGCCAACGATGAAACCGATGACGACGGTGATGCCGAAAGAAAAAGGGATACCGGTGTTTTTCACATACCACCAAACCGTGGTGGTGTTGAAGTCGCGCTCTGATTCACCAAAGCCACGATTGAGGAATGCTTTCAGACCCGTCTCTTTCTCGATGTCTTCAGCACACTGGGCCTCGCTGATGCCAGGACGCGGAGCGGCGATCACGGCTGAGAGCATCTTGCGCTGAGCTGGAGTGTATTGCAGCGCTCGCTCATAGGTCGTCCAGACATACGGACCGCCTGTGAAAGACTGCACCGTGTCAGCGATACCCACGACACGGGCCTCCTGATCATTGATTTCAAACATGTCGCCGATCTTCACCTCCCGGCCTTTGACTTCCGCGAGGCGCTTCACCGCGAGGTCGTCGATGATCACCGCATGAGGCAGGCGTAGATCCTCCAAGCGTCCTTCCTTGAGCTTCACGGGAGCACCCGCCAGGGTGTTAGCATCAATGCCGATGAGCTGGATGATTTTAAAGTTTCCGTTTCCCAGGCGCACGCGCTGGATGCCCGAGTAAAGGTGCGTCGCCCAGGCAACGCTATCGACACTGCGCACACGCGCCACATCGGTATCGAGCAGAGGATTGGTCTCATTCACCTGCTCCACCTTACCTTCGACGACCCAGATCGGCGCTGGGACATTTTTCAGTGTCGCTGTGGTCCAGCTCATCAGGCCACAAAAGACCGCGATCTGCTGCGCCATGAGAAAGGTGGCAAAGACCAGCCCGGCGACAAGCATGAGATACTTGCCAGTATCGCCAAAGAGCATCTTGAGAGCGAGTCGGAGCATGGGCGTTTAGAAAAAGAAGGCTGCCATCTATACGTCGCTGGGCCGGTTGGGCGAGCGCGTAGTTTTCTGAAGATGGCCCGGCTCCTACGGCAGGAGATCCGGCAGGTAAGCAAGAAGCTCAGACCTGCCCTCGTAGCTCTTGCCGTGAACGCCCCGCTCTCCAGACTCCGCCTCTTGGCCGCCAGCACTCCATTGGGAGCCCTGTTGCTGGCGACCGCCTCGGCCGCTGCGGCTGCGGCTGAGTTGGACTTTTTTGAAAAGAAGGTGCGCCCCATTTTGGTGCAGCGCTGCTACGAGTGCCACTCGATCGAGTCTGGGAAAACCAAAGGCAACCTCGCCTTGGATTCCCGCGCAGCCACTCTGCAAGGTGGTGACAACGGTGCTGCCATCGTGGTGGGTGATCCTGACAAAAGTCTGGTTATCGAAGCGATACGCTACAAGAACCAGGACATGAAAATGCCCCCCAAAGGCGCACTGCCAGCAGCCGAGGTGAAGGTGCTGGAGCAGTGGGTGAAAATGGG
>CANHTV010000219.1 GCA_947463285.1 Verrucomicrobiaceae bacterium
CCGACCACGGGTGTGACGGAACACCGGCCTTTGCCTTCTCAGACGCGTGATTCGGCCAGCTTGGTCTGGAGCTTGGAGTACGGTGATGCCTCGCTGATTTCGTCTGATTATTCCTCGGACGCTTCAGGCCTGGGGGCCGCGTCACTGGCCTTTGGTGCTGAGCCTTCTCGGGTGCGCGTGCAGGCCAGTTACGGCTCAGCGACGCCAGCGGTGGGGACGATGGATTTGTTCCCACCGGAGCCGGAGTCTTGGTGGTTTGATCATTCGGAGAGCCTGCTCAATGTCACGCTCAGTGCTGGCAGCACTTGTGCCGAGCCGGTCACGGCGCAGGTGATGGTGACGTCTTGGGAGGTGTGGCGCAGCAATCAGGGGCGGATGGAGACGCGTCATTACGGCACGTCGCCAGCCTCGGGGGCGTCTTTGAGCTGGTCGCTGTCCTCGGGTTCCACGGGTAGTTTGTCTTCCCCCCAGAGCTGCACGGGGTCGGATGGCTGTGCTCAGGCGGTGGTGAGTGTGGCAGACCAGCCAGTGACGGTGCAGGTGGAGGCGGGTTTCGCCGGAGGCACGGCGCAGGCGAGCCTGGAAATAAGTCCTACCTCAGGTGGCAACGGAGGCTCTGGTGATACAAGCCCACCAGTGGAGGTGTGGACGACGAGCCAGTCCACGCGGTTGACGTCGTTGACGCTGACAACCACAGGCGCATCAGAGGGTTTGTCGCCGGGGGATGCGCTGACTTTGGTGGCCCAGGCCAGTGGAGAGATCTGGGAGACGGGCACGAGTAATCTGGGTGGGAGCTACTGCACTCTCGTGGGTGGCGGCCCGGTGCCCGGCGTCGCGGTCACGTTTTTTCGCCTAGCGGGAGATGCCTCTGAGCCAGAAGCTACGCCAGTGGTGACGGATGCCGAGGGCCGTGCCTCGGTGACTTTGACGATGGGCACACTGCGCTCGGGTTACATGGCGCAGGCTGACTCCACCTCGGGGCCGCCAGTGCAGAGCCCCGTCTTTTATTTCACACCGCTCATTGATGAAAGTGATGTGCTCATTTCGACATCGCAAGAGATCATGCTGTCGCTGGATGAAGAAAATGGGGGCCTCGCGGGTGCCATTTACACGGCGACAGACCTGTCTCTCACGCCGCGTGCCCGCATCGCCACCACCCACATTTGGGAAAAGAGCTCTGGCGAGCAGATACCCGTCACCCAATATCAGCCACTGGTAGCCAGTTTGCGCTTGAGTGTGAACTCTGGCGACACGCAGATCGTGGGCACAGACAGCCCTTTTCTTCTCAACACAGGCTCTGAAGTGGGGCCGCTGACGCTGCGTCTGGTCACAGATAATCTTGATCCCAGCCTCAACATAGCAGCTGCCGAACGTATTTTTAATATCTGGGTCAGCGAACGCCCTTTCATCCCACCACCGGTGACGATCGTGCGCTCTGAGTCTTTTGGGCAGGTTTTCATGACCTTGACGAACACCAGCCACCCACTACCTGGAGAATCCAGCCAGGTGAATCTATCGGTCACTTACAAGTCCTGGGATCTCATATCTTACAGTGATGGCAGCAGCGCAATGCTCAACATGATGCAGGGGCCTGCCAAGGGCGCTCCCGTGACATTTAGCATCCCTGCGGCTGACAGTGGCACTTTGAGCAAAGGTCTGAATTTTGATGAGCCACTGATCCAGACCGCGACGGACCAGAACGGCATCGCCACGGTCACTTTCACGAGTGGGGAATCAGAAAGCTTGCTCCAGGCCAGCGCCTTCTTTGCGGGAGCCAGTGGGTCAGCCTCGAAGACCATCTTCGCCGGGACAGATGGTGGCAATACCAGTGACCCGTGGGTGTATGATCACACCGATAGTCAGCTGCAACTCCAAGTCACCTCAGCCGCAGGCGTCATCACAGCGACCGTGAGCCACCGGACGCAAAGAGTCTTCGTCAACAATGCCGGGCAGACCAAACTGGGGGCCGAAGTCATCAGCCCCGTGAGCAACGCCATCGTGGTTTGTCCGTATGGAACCGGCACCACAGGCATCAATGGCATCGCGCAGATCCCTTACGCTAGTTCTCCAGGAGGGATGTATCCTTTCATGGCAGCCTGGAACGGCCTCACCCGCACCTCCAGCCATGAGGTGGCGGCTTTAGCACCACCTCCGCCAACCACAGGCGGTGGCGGTGGCGGTGGCGGTGGCGGTGGTGGTGGTGGTGGCCCGGGGACTGGTGGCACTACGGTCAACTGCCATTGCAGTGCCAAGCAGGCCGCAGACGAATACTGTCGCTGCAGCACCCAGGAAGCAGTTGATAACTGCGCCAGCATCCCCTGCCGCCTACCCAACATCAATAAGGATTGCGGCTGCGGCTGCAGCAGTTGCAAGACCCCGTGTAACACCACCCTGTCATCCTACATTCCACCATGCAGCAGTTACGGTAGTGAGGAATGTGCATGTGGTAAATCAGGCTGCAGTGCCGCCCCAGCCACAGTCGATGAAAATGGCGATGAAACCCCGGCGGTGACCTGCGGCTGCCTCGGCACCTGCAACAGCACGGAAGGAACTTATACCTGCCCCTGCCCCTGTAAAGACACAGCCTATGGCTGCGTCAAATCACCGAACGCAGATGCCTTTGAAGCCTGTAAACCCAAAGAAGGTGAACCAGCGCCACCAGTAGGCGGCACTTTCCCCTGTAGCTCAGGTGGTGGGGGGCTTTCGGTGGAATTGAGGCAAGAGAACATGCCAAATTTGGGTGATGCCGAGAACACGACGGACATGGCCAGTTCCTACAGCACAGCTACGATAAGTAGCGGTGGTGTAGCATTCATCACAGGTCAGCCAGCAATGCCGCAGCTTAAAGCTTCATTTCCAGGCTTGCCCGCTAACATCAACGTTGAGTGGAAACTTGAGATTAAGACAGAGCGACCAGAGCGCGGCACGAAGGATGACAAGAACTATCCGACCACCGGCTATAAGACACTTCCAGGAAACCAGGCGTGGGACATTGGTGCCGAGTTCGGAACTGACTTCGTGGGAGGCAAGTGCAAGCTGTTCTACAAGGTCGGCAGCGGCGCAGAGCAAACGCTTGAGTTCTTCATTCGGGGCAAGAATCCACTGGACGCAACTGCCAAAGCGCATGTGAACAATCACGCAAAGGCAGCAACTTATCCCTATGCGTGGGCAATGGTTCAGCACGAAAGCAGGCAGGGTAATAGGTGCTTCAATCAATTCAACTCAGGGGGATCCACAAAGGAGAAACCAAATCTTGGAGCGCCAGATGGGTGGGGAATAGCTCAACTAGACAAGCCGCTTGGGGTTTCCGCATCTACAACCGAGGTATATGAGTGGAAGGCCAACGTCACGAAAATGTATGCTGAGTTGCAGCAAAAAGAGCAAATGGCTCAAAGTTACTTCAATATCATCCAATCGGTTTATCCAAATCAGTGGGAAGCTCCTCCAAACCCCGCCAACTCGGCTCAAGGTTTTCCGTCAGTGGCGACAAACATGACACCACTCGAAGCCGCAGTTGTGCAGCTTTACAATGGAGGAGCCGTGATTGTTCGGGTGAAGAATAATAAGATCGTGACAACAGGTGGCAGTGCCTATGTGTCCTGCTGGCGATTTCATCCCAACAACGCTAGCGGTAAAAAGTGGGAGTTCGTTCCGAATCAGAATAACTACGTATACAAAGTGCTCCATGACGAATTTGAAGGCCATGCAACCGTCACCGAATAGATTCCAATTTAGACTTCTAAGTGCTTGTCTCGTGCTGTGTTTCGCGGCTGTCAATGCGGCTGAGAAGTTAGCGACTGATGGCTCTGCTGCTGCGTTTGCCCTAGACCAGACGAACGCAGCGGATACGGCGGAAGTATTGGCCTTCACCCACGATGTTGATGGCGATGGTATTGAGGAACAATTTGTAACTCTTGCGGGGTTCACAAATGGCAGAAGAGGCAATATTTGGACAGTTTATTCGGGTACGTTGCCCACAAGTATCATCGGTGAAGCGCAGTTCCCTCCCAACTATCTAGTTTCTTACGCTAGCGAGCCTCAGAAACTGCCAAGGGGGCTTTACACCTACTGGCCTGGCGATCAGCAAAAGGGTCACTTGATCTGTTATTCAGTGGTTGAGGGGAAAATCGTGGAGAAAGACATCGGTGAAATCGAGCCGCTCGGCAGAGATAAGGTCTTTTTCGATTCCATCTTTGGGGCTGTAGGAGACAGCAAGACGCCATTTGCTTTCAAGTCATACCAGATGCGACAACTGAAAGCGATGGCGGCGCGACTCATGCCTCCTTCAGAAACAATGGAACAAACAAAACCTCTGGCGACAAGTTCCACGCCCCCTGAACCTAGTTCGAACCATCGTATATCTGCAAAAGATGAATCTCCGAAAGAGAAGCCAGTGGCAGCGACTAGGGAACCTACATCGTCAATACTCTGGTCCGTGGTTACGTTGTTGATCGTGGTGGCTTGTGGCCTGCTGTGGTTGCTGCTCAAGCGGCGTTCGTGAGCGTGGAGCCAATCACTGATTATCAGCTTTAACAGCAATCGCTCCTGTCAGCCTTCCTCCTCAAAATCTAACCAGCGACCTTCTCCCTCCCATGCCCTCCATCCCCAAACAGCTCTCTCTGGCACTGGTGTTTCTGACCTGTCTGACGCCATTGGTTAGTTCGGCTCAGCGGGAGGTGGTGCTGGGGCTTTTGCTGATTTTGGCGGGGCTGGATGCAGGCGCGGCGGTGAAGACGACGGTGGTGGCGATGGAGCAGGTGGCTACGTGGGTGGCAGAGCTGCTTTCCGTGCGGGTACTGCCGTTTTATCTGGCGATGTCTGCCTTGGCTTGGGTGGGTATTCCTCCGACCCTCAAGGCCGGAGGCAGCGCCAAGGCATCCGCCTGCCAGACCTGTGCCAGCTCAGCTGCCGGTGCGATGTGTGGTGCTGAAGGGCGTGGTGGTTGTGGTTCAAGCAAGGCTGGAGCAGATGCCTCTGCCTGTGGCTGCTCCGCCAAAGTCGCTACCGGGAAACCCGCGCCACGTCTCCTGAACAACGTGCCGCTGCCTGGCGTTTCCCGAGTAGTGCTACCAGCCGCCGCCGCGCCAAACCCCGGCAGTACTCCACCATCATCGACAGCAACGGCTCAGCCCGTGCCCGTGACTCCGCCGCAACTCCTACCCGCTCCCAAGCCAGCGACGATCACGATCCCCTCAGCCCCAGCCGCCTCAACAGCGACTCCACCAGAAGCCCCAAAACCGAAGAGCTGACAGCGCGTCTTTAAACCTGCAGTGATAACACAAGCTGGTTCGCTACAGAGGGCACCGAGGAACACCGATGTTTACAAAAAGCTCGGGGTAAATCCGTCAAGAAACCAGCTTTTCTCCAGAAAGTGGCGGGCGAAGAAGTGAGGAAAGTGGGGTGTTCGGTGCAAAATAATAAGATGCTGCAAGTAGCTGGCGTAACCTGCTGTCATGCCTTCTGTTCTTGCCCTTTTCGCCCATCCTGATGACATCGAATTCGTCGCTGCAGGCACGATGCTGCAGCTGCAAAAACGGGGTTGGGATCTGCATTACATGAATCTCTGCACGGGCAATGGCGGGTCGGTACAGATGGACGGGCCGACGACAACACGGACGCGGCTGGCTGAGGGCGAGGAGGCGGCGCGGATCCTGGGCGCGACGTTTTACCCGCCGATCTCGGATGATCTGGAGCTGATCTACAGTGTGCCGCTGCTGAGAAAGGTGGCCTCCGTGGTGCGGGCAGCGCGTCCGAGCATTGTGCTGACGCATTCGCCGGCGGACTACATGGAGGATCACCAAAACACCTGCCGTCTTGCCGTGACGGCAGCCTTTGCTCATGGGATTCCGAATTTTGTCTGCGATCCGCCGCGCGAGTCCTTTGGGCATGATGTGACGGTTTATCATGCGATGCCGCACGGCCAATGTGATCCGCTGCGCAAGCGCATCCATGCCGGCGCTTTTGTGGACACCACGGCGGTGCATGAGAAAAAACGTGAGTCGCTGGCGGCGCACTTGAGCCAAAAAGATTGGCTGGATGTGAGCCAGGGGATGGACTCCTACCTGATCAGCATGGATGAGGCCTCCAAGCGCATCGGTGAGCTTTCGGGAAAATTTCAGCACGCTGAGGGCTGGCGCAGGCATCTGCATCTGGGCTTCAGCACGAAGGCGATTGATCCTCTGAAGGACGCGCTAGGGGAGCTGTGCCTGATCAATGAAGAGTATGAGGCTTGGTTGAAGGAGTAAGACTCCTGTTTCAGGTTCTATCGTGTTTCATGAATTTGTCGGGCAGGAAACGAAGGGGCGGTTTGCGCATCGGCTGAGCCTGCTTTAGTCTCGTCGATGCTTCCCTGGCTCCAAAAAGACCGTTTCCCCCTGTATCTAGCGCCTATGGCGGGCGTGACGGATGTGGTTTTCCGGGCTCTGTGCAAGGAACTTGGGGCGGATGTGATGGTCACGGAGTTTGTTTCCGCCGAGGGCATCCTCCAGCGCGATGACCGCACGCGGCATTACACC
>CANHTV010000220.1 GCA_947463285.1 Verrucomicrobiaceae bacterium
CGTTTCATCGGTCACACCGTCATCACGGATAATCACGTTGGCGACTGGGGGACGCAGTTTGGCATGATCATCCATGGCTGGAAAACGCAGCTCGACCAAGCCCGGCTCAAGGCTGATCCGATCCATGAACTCGTCAGCGTTTACAAGTCCGTCAATGCCGCGGCCAAGGCGGATGAAGCCGTGCTGGAGGTCTGCAAAGCCGAACTCGTCAAGCTCCAGCAGGGCGATGCTGAAAACCTCACCATCTGGAAAGAATGCGTGCGGCTGACGCTAGAGCAGCTCGAGAAAGTGTATGGCGCGCTCGACATCAAATTTGATCACTATCTCGGCGAAAGCTTCTACAACGATGCGCTCGCACCTCTCGTTGTGGACATGCTGGAGAAAGGCATCGCCACCATCAGTGAAGGAGCCACTGTTGTCTTCAGTGATGGCCTTGTGAAGCCTGGGGAAGATCCTTTCCTCATTCGTGACAAAGACGAATGGAAGGCCGCTCCCTGCATCATTCGTAAAAGCGATGGCGGCTTTCTTTATGCCACCACTGACCTCGCCACCATCGACTACCGAGTGCGTGAATGGCATGCCGATGAGATCTGGTATGTCGTCGGTGCCCCTCAGCAGCTGCATTTCCGTCAGGTCTTCGCCGCAGCTCAGCGTCGCGGTGTGAATACTCAGCTGACGCACATCGCCTTCGGCAGCATTCTTGGCCCAGACGGCAAAATGTTTAAAACGCGCAGTGGCGACACTGTCGGCCTCCTGGAGGTCATCGACGAAGCCATCGAGCGCGCCCGTGCGGCAGCTGATGAGAAAGAACAAGGCCTCAGCGATGCCGAGAAAGACGAGATCGCCCGTATCATCGGCAGTGGTGCCGTGAAGTATGCCGAACTGAGCCAGAACCGCCTTACCGACTACAAATTTAGCTGGGATAAAATGCTCAGTCTGCAAGGCAACACAGCACCCTACCTACTGAATGCTTACGTCCGCACCCGCAGCATCTTCCGCAAGCTCGAAGGCGAAGCCACCCTCAGCGCTGACCTTGCCCTCACCGAGCCCGCCGAGCGTGCCCTCGCGATGAAGCTGGCGCAGTTTGCTGAAAATACGCACGACATCCTTGACGACCATCGTCCAAACCTGCTCGCCAACTACCTCTACGAACTCGCTGACACCTACCACAGCTTTTACGAGGCCTGCCACGTCCTGCGTGCTGAAGGTACCGTCAAAAACACTCGTCTCACGCTATGTGAAGCCACCAGCCGCGTCCTCAAAACCGGCCTAGGCCTGCTAGGCATCCAGACGACGGAGCGGATGTGAGGTTACTGGTGATTATTTGTTAAAACTTCACCTGCAAATAGGTGCCGATGATCGATTCGTTCTGCCAGCTTTCTTTGGGCTTGGTTGACACGAGCATGTAAAAGAGGTCGAGATCAGTGTGTGCGCTGGTTTTGAAACTAAGGCCGAGCGGCACTACTCGGTTCTCGGTCCATTGATGCCGGTTGAGGTCGATGAGCCATTCATTGCTGACAAAGATTCGCGTCAGTGGGCCGTGGGCTTCGGGCAAGGTCCAGCCGAGTTGCAGTCGATGTCGGAGGCGGTTGCCTTTGAGGGATTCTCGCTCGTTCCATCGCCATTCCATGCGGTTGCGCCAATCTAGCCGCAAATGATCCGTCAGGGTAAAGTGAGGATTGAGTTCCAGTTCTGGGCGGCTTTGGAGATAGCGTTCATCGGTTTTTAGGTCCTTAAGCTGGAGTAGCGAAAGTCCGATGCCGCCTTCCAGCCAAGGGGCTAGTTCTCGTTTAAAACGTGGGCTTGCTAGTTGCATGATGGCGACATCGCCAGTGTCGTAACGGTTGGCCAAGAACAGACCGACTGTATTCTTCTCGTGGTGCCAGTGCCCAGCGTGAGGATATTTATTCCTTGGGCTAAAGCGGTGGTGCGTCATTCTTCTTTTGTGTCAGCGGTATTTGTCTGAACCACAGGATGCATGAGGAATCACTGGCACCTAAGCCATTCATCATTCATCTTGCCATTCCATTCTCATGCCAGTCCCACTCCTCGACGTTAACGCCCAGAACCATCCCCTCGAATCTGAACTCCAGGCTGCTTTCAATCAGGTATTGAAGCATGGTCGTTTCATCATGGGGCCGGAGATGGAGGCTTTTGAAAAAGAAGTCGCGGCCATGGTCGGCGTGAAACATGCGCTGTCGGTCTCTTCTGGCACGGATGCCTTGCTGCTGGCGCTCATGGCTCTGAATATCAAGCCTGGTGATGAGGTGCTGTGCCCTGCCTTCACTTTCTTCGCCACAGCGGGCGCTGTTTCTCGTCTCGGTGCGGTGCCTGTCTTTACTGATATTTGCCCGATCTGCTTCAACATGGATGTGAATGATGCTCGTGCGAAGATCACGTCTAAAACGAAGGCCATCATCCCGGTGCATCTCTTTGGTCAATGCGCTGACATGGACCCCATTCTGGCTTTGGCCAAAGAACATGGTCTGCGTGTGGTGGAGGATGCCGCGCAGTCTATCGGCTCGAAATATAAAGGCCGTCAGTCCGGCAGTTTGGGCGACTTTGGCACCTACAGTTTCTTCCCTAGCAAAAACCTCGGTGGTTTTGGTGATGGTGGCATGTTGGTGACGAATGACGATGCTCTCGCCGAGTTCGCCAAAGTGCTGCGCAATCACGGGGCGAAGCCGAAGTATTATCACCATTATGTTGGTGCCAATTTTCGCATGGACACGCTACAATGCGCCATGCTCAGCGTAAAGCTGAAGTGCTATGGACAATACACGGCCGATCGTCAGCGCAACGCTGCTCATTACACCGCTGAGCTGCTGAAGCTGCCTGGCGTGGTTCAAGCTGATCCGGCTCACTGCAAATGCGTCAATGCCCAAGATGCCTGGCTTGCGGCTCAGAATGCCAAGATCGTTCTGCCTGTGGCCTACGCTCATAACGACCACATCTGGAACCAATACACGCTGCGTGTCCTCGGCGGAAAGCGTGATGAACTGCGTGACTATCTCACGGCCCTGAAGATCGGTTGTGAGGTGTATTACCCTGTCACACTGGACCAGCAGCAGTGCTTTGCGGATCTGCCAGAATCCTCACGGACTGGCTGCGACATCTCACATCGTCTGGCTTCAGAGGTCATGAGCATCCCGATCTATGGTGAACTCACCGAGGCACAGCGCCTCGAAGTCATCGCCGGAATCGCATCATGGCTTGCTGCCTAGTTTCTGCTTTGAGCAAACATCCAGGTCCATACCTCGGGGGTATCGTAGCTTTGAGTCCATGAGTCGTGCCCCACGCCAGGATAAATCGTCAGCTTGGCACTACTGCCTGCTTTTTGCAGGGCACCGTGCATTTTGAGGGAGAAGTCCACGGAGACGGCACCGTCTTTATCTCCGTGGAAGATCCAGCACGGCAGGTCTTTGATGCGCTCAGCCATCACAAAGCCGACCCCGGCTCCGCCACAAATGGGGGCGATGGCTGCAAAGGTGTCAGGATAAGCCAGCGCCGTGTCCCAGGTGCCAAAGCCGCCCATGCTGATGCCAGTGAGATAAATCCGGCGGCTGTCCACGCGGTGCTTCTGACTGAGATCATCCACCAGCGCTTTCACGGCATGGGCATTCCAGATGTTTTTGAGTGGCACCTGGGGACTGACCACGATGGCTTCAAATTTCTTGCCCGCAGCGATCAGCTTCGGCGGGCCGTGTTTGTTCAGGAGTGAAAGATCATCGCCACGCTCACCTGCGCCATGCAGGAAAACGAGCAGCGGCCATTTTTTGGCGGTATCAGATTCATAGCCCTCAGGTAGTGAGAGTAGATACTTGTAGCCGACCTTCAGGGTGATCTCACCCGAGAAGGACTGTTCGGTTGGTTCAGCCACAGCTGTGGTTAGGGCAAGAGACAAGATACTGAGAGCAGGAAGTAAACGAAATGGATTCACACCGGGCAAACGATCCTCAGTTGCCTGCTCTTACGTTATTCGCCTCAGCCTTTTTGATTGCTCAGGTGGCAAGTAGTGAAGATGCCAAAGGTTGCTGTTAGCGCATCAGTGGTCGGATTAGTCGAGGGCTTTGAGCTGAGCTTTTTTGACGGCTTCCTGCATTCGTTTTAGCACATAATACACGGTCCTGCTACGTTGCCGAACCAACTCGGAGCCGATGATTCGTGACACGAAGTCTGGTGTCACGGCTAGAATCTCTTCCGCGTTGCTGTCATTCAGTCCCCGGCACAAGATGGCAGTCATTGCGCGCGTCAGGGTTTGAATCTTTGGCCCGAGAGCGACGGCAAAACGGATTCTTCCGTCTGTCTGCAAATGCAGGTAAATACCCACACGATCGGAGCATTCGGCATCTTTGCGCTCATCCACCAGGGCGTACAGGGTCTGCTTGTTGGGAGCGTAGCGATCAGCTGTTTCAGCGTAGGTAATCAGATTCTCCCTGCGCTCTGCTTCCGTCAGGGGTTCAAAAAGATCGACCAGATCGTGCAGGGCTTTGGGGATTTGATTTGGCATCCGTGTCGAGGCTGAATGACGATGTTAGGAAAGCTCCACCACGATAGCGGTACAGTTATCTTTTCCAGATTCCGCGACAGCACGCTCGACGATCTTGAAGGCTTTGGGGAGATCAGGCGATGGTGTTGTCACATACTCCATTAGTCGTGCATCCCACAGCCCATCCACCACACCATCACTACACAGCAGAAAGCGATCTCCTGGTTGGCAGCTGACGGCACCCACTTGCGGGTGCAAGCTCTGCTGACCGGCGCCGAGTGCCTGATTCAATACATTTTTAGCGGGATGACATCTTGCCTCACGTTCATTCAGTTTGCCGCTCCGGCGGAGAAAGCCTACATAACTGTGATCTTGCGTCACCTGTGTCATGCCTCCGGTCGCGGGCATGTAATAGATGCGGCTGTCACCCACATGAACAAAGTGCATCCAGCCGGGCGTAAAGCAGGCGAGGCTAAGTGTGGCCCCCATGCCTTTACATTCGGCGTAACTTTGCCCGAGCTTGGTGAGCTCGGCGTGAACATGATGGCAGATTTCATTCAGCATATCGCCAAAACCTGTTCCGAGCCCTTGCGCTGCCAATTTATAGGCACGAGGCATGAGGCGAGTGATTTTTTCTACGGCTATTTTGCTGGCAAATTCTCCTGAATTAGCTCCGCCCATGCCATCACTTACAGCAAACACAAAATCCCCGTGAGCGAACGTTGCCTCGCCTGTCTTGCCTAAATACCGGACTTCATTTGCATCATAAGCCATCGCCAAAAAAGCGTCTTCGTTATTTTTTCGAACTCGGCCGACATGTGTCATGCCGGACCAATTCAGGCTGGTGGCTTCAGCGTTAGAGGATGAATCAGATGAAGTTGTCACAGTAAATGCACAGTTTGATGCCAAAAGGCCTCCAGTGGCAAGCTCGGGCTCTAGACTTCATGGCCTGAGAAATAGAACGTCCCAAAATGAGGGACCCGATAGGGCGGTCAGTTTTTACCATTCCGGCCTCGGGGAGTGCTGCGGGAGCGGAGGCGAGAGCGCAGGCGGCTGGCAGTGAGTGCTTGCTGGAGCTGCTGATTCTGCTGGTGTAGGTGAAGTAATTGAGTTTGCAGTTCTTCGCGATGATCTGGCGTGACTGTTGTCTGAGCAGCTGGCGGGCTGGTCTCGAGCTGTGGCACGGCCTCCGGAGTGCTGTCAATATCCGGCAATAGGGTGAACGCCAGCTTGCTTCGAGCCGGCTGATTGACGGGTAAAGCTTCCTTATTGAGACCTTCGCCAGCATCTAGGCCGATCATGGATTCCACCTGCATCAGTCTGGCTTTGGCCGCAGGCAGCTCCATGCACATTTGCTTGGCGATGTCGAGCGAGGTCTGGAGCTGGTGCTCTCGATCCCGTGATTTTGTCATGAGGACATTGAAGCGCTTCTGCTCGACATCCAGATGCTGGCTGGCTGTACTGCGAAAAAGGTCAAACTGTCGCTGCATCTCGGTGCGCCAGATGTTGGTCTCTTCACGATAAAGAATGAGATCTTGTTGGAGAGTCAGGATCTGCTTCTCGCGGCTGTCGATCTTTTTGAGTAGCTTCTCTTCATGTCTGCGCAAGAGCCAAATACGAACAAGAGCTGCGATAAAAAATACAGCCATGAGGGCCGTGGCCAAAATGAACGGATGCGACTCGGATGGAAAGTTTTTCACCAGGTGATGCAAGCAGGTCAAGCACCAAGGAGCAAGCTCGGTATCTTGAGAGATGATGTTTTTTCTAGCTTGGCCACCGAGCGATGCTCTTTTATGCCAGCTGGTCTCGACCAACAAACGATACGACAAAGACCAAACGCCCCCCTGAGGTCATTACCCCTCTGAAAGCATGGCTTTCAGGCCGGCGAAGAAGTTGGTGTTTTCTTCCTGCGATGGCGTTTCTTTCATGTGCATGGTGTAGTCCAGCTCATCAAGGTAGGTGCGGTCCAATTCATCAAGAAAAGGACTCGGTAGCTCGCTCTGCTTTTGA
>CANHTV010000221.1 GCA_947463285.1 Verrucomicrobiaceae bacterium
GACAAATTCACTGGATGCCCCCATGACGGTCTCGGTGCCAAACCAGGTCGCAAATGTCGCACTTGCGGCCAGAAACAAAGGCAGGTGACGTCCAGCCAACGCGAAGTCAGAGACGTTGTGGACCTTTTTCCCCGCCCAATAACCAATCGCCAAAGTGCCGCAGAGATAGAGGATGACAAAGAGGATGAGCATGGCTTTTGGAAGTCCCGCTAAAATGCGTTGTTTGGAGGAGATTCAAGCCTGTATGCTCTGGTTTGCTGATCCACCATGAAACACCTCGACGCCCCAGCCCTGTTCCGCTTTGCCAAAATCGCCTACGCCCTGCTGCTGTCATACAGCGCCGCTCGGGCAGAGCAGTTCGTACTTTTTGATGTCACCTTTCCATTCACGCATGAAGACGCGCTGAACAGCAGGCCGAGCCAGTCTCACTATTATGTGAAGGGTGACCGACTGAATGCCATGCGGCCTAAAGACTGGACGACGCCGGTGGATTATCGCAACGGCACCGTGCATGTCAGGCTGGAAGTAGTGGACAAGCCGGAAGGCGGTCAGCCGACGACTTGGAGTGTCTGCTACATCCCAAACAAGGGGCAGAACCATGGCTATGGCTGCATTGGAACGAGTGTTTACACCGAGAAAGGCGTCTTCGAGAAAGATGTTTCAATGACCCAGTTTTGGCAGAATAACGACATCATCTGGAGCCAAGGCATCAAAGAGATGCACCTCGTTTTGAAGGATGATCACAACCTGCACGCGCACAAGCGACCTGACCCGGATAAATTTTTCCCGACTCGTGTCCGCATGACGCTGATTCAGGTCTCGAAAGGCGCGCGCTATGATCCGAAGGCCTTGCCGGAGCTAGCCAAGCCCTAAATCTTCGCCAGCCAGTCCAGCCGATGTTGGAGCCGCCTTTGCCGTTCAGGATTGGGGTTGGGATAAAGAATTGGATACCATGCCGTCATCACGGCGGCACGGCCAATGAGGCTGTGATGCATGGCTTCAGTATCGAGATGACCTCCCGCCTCGCGATAGGCCTTTAAGATTACGTTGGCCGTCGTATCGTCTGCATCCAGCAGCTTGGCATTCCAGATAGCAGAGGCCACATCCCACTCCACAGGGCCAGCAAACGTGTCTTCCCAGTCGGTCCAAAGCAGGCCGCGCGTGGTGTTCATGAGGTTTCCTAGGTGCGCATCGCCATGCAGAGCCTGATGAGGAAAGGCCGCCAGAGCCTTGATGGAGCGTTCAAGATGCTGTTTGAGCATCTGCTGAGTCTCTGTCGGGAAAAGCGTGCGCTCATTGAGAATGTCGAGACTTTCCGTCAGAATGGCGAGTTCTGGTAAAGCGGGCTCAAATTGGCTCATGACGTCATGGCATTGGCACAAAGTGCGTCCGATTTCCTGTGGCTGCGCGGCTTCGTCGATGGCGGTGACGTATTCCCAGAAATTCATCGGATAGCCCAGATGCTCATGCGGACCTGGCGGCAGGGCTGGATGCAACGGAATGACTGGGGCACCATGCTGCGTCAGATGCTGGGCGATGGCGTTTTCACGCGCAAACCAATCCGTGCCCTGACGTGGGCCGTCCACATCCTTCACCACCCTGGCGACGAGCGTCTCAGTTAACCGTAAAACAAGCGTGCTGCCGTTTTGCAGAATATCACAGCGGTCGGGCGTGATGCCGTGAGCAATAACCGTCTCAGTGGCGGCGCGGATGGGGAGATCTATTGGCAACATAAAAAAAGGGCGATGTCACATTGGTTCGGAGGTGGATCATCTCAAGACATTGATTCGACATCTGCGGCTCTGCCTTTACAGTTTGGTCCCATGTCCTCACGACGCGATTTTTTGCTCTCAGGTGCCGCCTTTCTCACCGGCTGTCAGGCGATGCAGCAGCCTACTCCGATGCCTCAGGCCGGCGGTGGTCCATTCATGCTTGGCATTGATGTTCTGGCCTCCAGGAACTTTGATCTGCTGCGTGGAAAACGGGTGGGCTTGATCACCAATCACACCAGCATGAATGGACGTGGTGAAATGACCCGAGTGGTCATGCAGCGCGCTCTCGGGCCGATGTTTACCGCCCTGTATGCCCCAGAACACGGCATTGATGGCACCATCGGCGCAGGCATCCATGTCAGCACGCGGCGTGATTCAGTGACCGGGCTTACAGTCTATTCTCTCTACGGGCCGACACGTAAACCGACGGCGCAAATGCTCGCCCCGATTGATGTGCTCGTCTTTGATCTTCAGGACATCGGCTGCCGCAGCTACACCTACATCAGCACCATGGTCGTGGCGATGGAAGCCTGTGCTGAAAACGGCAAAGCCTTCGTCGTGCTGGATCGCCCGAATCCCATGGGCGGCTGGCGTGTGGAGGGGCCGCCTTTGGAGTCAAAATGGAAGTCCTTTGTCGGCCAGATACCGGTGCCTTACGTGCATGGCATGACGGCGGGGGAACTGGCCATGATGACCGGTGCCCAGCGCTGGATCACCCGCACGCCGCGTCTGAATGTGGTGAAAATGCAGGGCTGGTCGCGCAACATGACCTGGCAGGACACGGGCCGCCGCTGGTATCGCACCTCGCCGAACATTCCTTACGCCACATCGCCGCTGTATTATGTCGCCACGGGCATCCTCGGTGGCGCCTCGGCGGTGGATATTGGCATTGGTACTGAGAATCCTTTTGGTTACGCCGGAGCCAGCGGTGTGAATCCCCAGTCCATGCTAGCCGCCTGTCAGCGTTTTGGCATGAGCGGTGTTTCGTTCTCGCCTTACACCAAAGGAGACTTCGGCGGTGTGCGTCTGAGCATTCACCCGCGAGCTGAGGCTGACCTCACGGCACTGGACGTGCTGATGTTGGACACCCTGAACCGCCTGAGCAGTGGTCGTGTGATGAATCGCATGAGTGGCAGTAAGCTGAATCTCTTTCACAAGGTCTATGGCAGCGAGTCGCTCTATAACAACCTACGCAGTGGTGTACCCGCCAGCCGCATCGTCGCAGGCTGGGGTGGCTCGGTGAATTCCTTCCGAAATGCGCGCCAGCGGCATCTGCTTTACGCTTAAAATCCACCATGCACCGAACCGCTATCCTCAATGTTGTGGGGCTCACGCCTCGTCTGATCGGTGAACACACGCCGCAGATCCGCGCTTTCATGGAGCGGAATCGCAGTGCTTTGATCGAGCCCGTGCTGCCAGCGGTCACCTGCACAGCGCAGGCAACCTATGTCACTGGCAGACCTCCTCGCGAGCACGGCGCAGTGGCGAATGGCTGGTATGATCGCGACTACGCTGAGCATCGTTTCTGGAAGCAGCCAGAGCAGCTCGTGCAGGGAGAAAAGCTTTGGGATATGCTGCGCAAGCACGACCCCGAGTTCACCTGCGCCAAGGTTTTCTGGTGGTATAACATGCACTCCACGGCGGACTACACCGTCACGCCGCGCCCATTGTATTTGAGTGATGGCAGCAAGGTCTTTGACATTCACACCCAGCCCATGGGCATGAGAGACCGGCTGAAGCGTGATCTTGGACCCTTTCCCTTCATGAACTTCTGGGGCCCTGCCTCCGGCATCGAATCCTCTCGCTGGATCGCTGACAGCGCCCGCTGGATCGAAGAAAAACACTGGCCTACGCTGAGCCTGGTCTATCTGCCGCACCTGGATTACAACCTCCAGCGCGTAGGGCATCAGATGGAGCTCATCAAGAATGACCTGCAACAGATCGACGAAGTCGTGGGTGACCTCATCCGCTTCTATGAAAAACGCCAGATCAAAGTCATCCTGCTCTCAGAGTATGGCATCACGGACGTGGACCGCCCGGTGCATCTGAACCGCGTGTTTCGGGAGAAAGGCTGGCTTTCCATCAAGGACGAGGTCGGGCTGGAAACCTTGGATTTAGGCGGTTCGCGTGCCTTTGCCATCGCGGATCATCAGCTCGCCCACATCTATGTGAATGACCCCACGATCATGGATGAAGTCCAGGCCGTGCTCACTGAAACAACGGGGGTGGAAAAGGTGCTGGGCAAGGTGGAAAAACATTACGCAGGCCTGAATCACGCCCGCAGTGGTGACCTCGTCGCCATAGCTGACGCGCACAGTTGGTTCACCTACTACTACTGGCAGGACGATGCCAAAGCGCCTGACTTTGCCCGTTGCGTGGACATCCACCGCAAGTGTGGCTATGACCCCGTGGAGCTTTTCATCGACCCTGAGCTGAAGTTTCCCAAGCTGAAACTCGCGCTGACTTTGGCCAAGAAAAAACTCGGCTTCCGCTATCTCATGGATGTCATCCCACTGGACGCGTCTCTGGTGAAAGGCAGCCATGGGCGCATCCCTGAGGACAGGGAGGACTGGCCAGTGCTCATCGGTGATTTCCCGCATCTGCCGCCGAATTCGCCTGTGCGGGCAGATCAGGTTTATGGGCATCTCGCCGCCGTCTGCTCACGAGCCTGATATTCCCCGATTGGCACTTGAAACCAAAGCGGCCCGAGTTCAAACGAAGCGCACCATATGAGTGGATTCAACGGCACCTTAAACCCCCAGCAGCGGCAGGCAGCGACGCACATCTACGGACCTCTTTTGATCCTCGCCGGTGCTGGCACGGGCAAAACGCGCGTCGTCACGGCCCGTATCGCTTACATGATCAATGAAGGCATCAAGCCGGAGCACATCCTGGCCGTCACCTTCACGAACAAAGCAGCGGCTGAAATGCGTGAGCGTGTCAAAGACATGTGCCGCGGCGGCACTGGGAAAAAGGTCATCTTGGGCACCTTCCACGCTTTCTGCGCCAAGCTCCTGCGCGAGTTCGCCGAGCATGTTGGCTATAAGAAAAACTTCGTCATTTACTCTCAAAACGAACAGATCAGCCTCATGAAGCGGGTGCTGAAAAGCCTGCTCGTCAAAGAAGAGACACTTGATCCGCAAAAGGCCCTGGCCCGCATCAGCAAGTCCAAAAATGATGGTCAGGAGATTGGCGATCCCAAGCTCGATCTCTATGCAGCCGTCGCTGAAAAATACGCCGATGAAATGCGTGCGCTGAACGTCATGGACTTTGATGACCTGCTTTGCCTCGGCGTGAAGCTCGTCGAGGAAAATGCCATGGTGCGCGAGACGTTGCATCAGCGGCATCGTTTCATCATGGTAGATGAGTTCCAGGACACCAACTCCCTCCAGATGCGCCTGCTGCGGGCCTTGGTGCCTGCGCCTTATCATGTCTGCGTCGTCGGTGATGATGACCAGTCCATCTATGGCTGGCGTGGTGCTGAGATCACGAACATCACGGAGTTCGAGAACTTCTTCCCCGATCCCACCGTCGTGAAGCTGGAGGAGAACTACCGCTCCACCACGCCCATCTTGCATACGGCGAACAGTCTGATCGTCAACAACATCGGACGTCGCCCCAAATCCCTCTGGAGCCGCAATGTCGGCAGTGATCCTGTGCGACTCGTCGCCACACAGGATGACGAAGAGGAAGCGGACATGATTTCCAAGGAGATCGAGCAGGGCTACTTCTCCAACAAAGAGCCTTGGGAGTCCTACGCCGTGCTTTTCCGCACCAACGACCAGAGCCGTATCTTGGAGCAGGCTTTTCGGAAAAAGAAGATCCCCTATCGCGTGGTAGGAGCCCGCAGCTTCTACGATCGCCGTGAGGTCAAAGACATCCTTAGCTACCTCACCGTGCTGCATAATCCGCATGACGACATCGCCGTCCTGCGCGTGCTGAACACCCCCACTCGCGGCATTGGTGGCAGCACCGCAGAGCTGGCGCGTGATCACAGCATGGAAAAGCAGTTCAGCATCTGGGTGGCCCTTTGTGATGAGTCCTTCCTGCGCCAGATCCCTGAAAAATCACGCACCGCCGTCCGCAACTTCACGGCCATGATTTCCAAGTATTCAACCTCCGCAAACTCCCAGGGCACCGACTTGGTGACACTGACGGAGGCCCTCATCCAGGAGGTGGAGTACATGCAGTATCTGCAAAAGCTCGCCAAAAAGCCTGAGGAATACAATGCCTGGGAAAATGGCCTCTCGGAGCTGCTGAATCAGATCACCCACTTTCAGGAAAACAGTAAAAAAGAAGGCATCGGCGGCTTTCTGGATCAGGTCACTCTCAATGACGAACGCGAAGACAAAGACGACATCGAAAAGAAAAAAGGCGTTTGCCTCATCACCCTCCATGCCAGCAAAGGTCTGGAGTTTCCCATCGTCTATCTGCCGGGCATCGAGAAAGGCATCCTGCCGCATAAACGCAGCTATGAGGAAAACCGCATTGATGAAGAACGGCGTCTCTTTTACGTCGGCATCACTCGTGCCCGGCTAAAGCTAACCATGAGCTATGTGCGCTACCGCACCAAATACGGTCAAAAGCAGAGCGAGCTACCGAGTCCTTTTCTTGATGAATTGGACCGCACCTACCTTGATGAGCTGGACTACACCATGCACATGAAAGAAACGCCATCGCAGGAAGAAAACACCAACTTCTTCGCCGGCCTGA
>CANHTV010000222.1 GCA_947463285.1 Verrucomicrobiaceae bacterium
AGAAGTCAGGGGATGATTCGCGAAGAGTGGCGGAGCTAGGTTTGCCGAGGGAGTGTATGTAGTTATCGAACTGGCGACGGAGCGTTTCGAACTTCATGGCAAGGTCGTCAGCATCGGCGGTGGGGATCAAGCTGCGATTCTGGGCCTTGGCCAGCCATGTCTGGCTTTCACGGAGAGAACCACGAGCATAGTAGCAAAATTTGGCATTCTCTTTGAAGGAGTAGCGGCCATAACCTTCGGCAATGTTTGCCGCGATAGAGTCTGCCGAGCGAATCCACTGCAAACCCACGCTTTGCTTCGCCATCCAAGGCCAGCCATCGACAAAAGACCACACGTCCTCCCCAACTCGCATCGCGAGTTGATAGACCCTAAGTTCATTTAAATCGACGGTAGCCATATGACACTGCCTTGACCTTTGACAACTTGACACTCTTGACGGCGCAGCCGCTTACACGTCGAGATTGCGCACGTTCAGTGCATTCTCTTCGATGAAGTGTTTCCGGGGTTCAACGATGTCGCCCATGAGGATAGTGAACATGCGTTCGGCGTCGTGAGCATTGGATTCGTCGAGCTTGACCTGAAGCAGCGTGCGCTTGTTCGGATCCATGGTGGTCTCGAAGAGCTGCTTGGCGTTCATTTCACCAAGACCTTTGAATCGCTTGATCTCCATGCCGCGTTTGCCGATTTCCATGACCTTGTCAAGGATGCCGGGGATGCTGAAGACAGGATGAACCTTGGCGTTTTCGCCATCGCCTTCGATGACCTCGAACAGCGGCTTGTCCTGACTGCTGAAGTGATCGACATGCAGGCCAAGTTCATCGAGCTGCTGAAAGCGGCGCTTCATGCCGTGAGCCTCGTGGATCTCAATGAGCCGTGCGCGGCGATGAGCCTTGGGAGCTACGGTGCCATCAGCATCGACCTCGGGTTTGCCAAAAAGGTGTAGGTCGTTGTTCTCACGGGCAAAGGCGGCGAGCTGCTCGTTGCCGAGGAAGTATTTGATCGCCACCTCATTACCTTCGCGAATGGTCACGAGGTAGTGCGGCAGGTTGCCTGTGGCCTCGTCGCGGGCCTGGAGATAGGCTTCGAAGTCGCCACCGTGACGGCGGATGATGTCGGCAAATTTGGCGACAGGGACGAGCTGCTCCAAGATGGATTTGAGCTTGTCGTCAGCCACTTTGCTGCCGTCGGAAATGTTACGCAGACTGATTTCGCCCGAGCCCATTTCGAGAAGCATGGCTTCCATCTGGGCATCGTCCTGAACATACTCTTCACGCTTTTTACGAGTCACCTGATACAGCGGCGGCTGAGCGACATAGATGTGGCCACCTTTCATCAGCTCAGGCATTTGCCGGTAGAAGAAGGTCAGCAGCAGGGTGCGGATGTGAGAGCCATCGACGTCGGCATCGGTCATGATGACGATTTTATGATAGCGGAGCTTTTCAAGATTGAAGGAGCCCTCGACCTCACTGTCGCCACCGATACCTGTGCCGATGGCGGTGATCATGGTCTGGACTTCCTTGTTTTGCAGCACCTTCTCCAGGCGGGCTTTCTCGGTGTTGATGAGTTTACCACGGAGCGGCAAAATGGCCTGATTGTGACGATTGCGACCCATTTTAGCAGAGCCACCGGCGGAGTCACCCTCGACAATAAACAGCTCAGTCTTCGTCGGGTCACGCTCGGAGCAGTCGGCGAGCTTTCCTGGGAGGCCCCCGCTGCTCATGGCGTCTTTGCGGATGGCTTCACGGGCTTTGCGGGCGGCTTCGCGGGACTTGGCAGCGATGATGATGTTGTTGATCACCGTCACGGCGATGTCTGGCGTCTCGTCAAAGAAGCGCATCAGACCTTCATAAACGATGGAGCTGACCACGCCTTCGACCTCGCCATTCACGAGCTTCACCTTCGTCTGTGAGTTGAAGCGCGGATTCGGCAGCTTCACGCTGAGCACGCAGATGAGACCTTCGCGACAGTCATCGCTCTCGATGTCGGGCAGCTTGTCTTTAAAGCTTTTCGGATTGTTTGTGATGTAGGCTTTCACCGCACGGGTGAGGGCGGCTTTCAAACCACTGTAATGCGTGCCGCCATCGGGATTCGGAATGGCATTGGCAAAGCAAAGCGTCTGCTCGTTGAGCCCTTTGTTCCATTGCAGCACGCAGTCCGTCAGAATGAACTTGTTCTTGTCATCAATGACGACCTCACGACGTCCTGCGAGCGCAATAGGTTCAGGGTGGATCTTGTCTTTATCGGCACCGAGTTCGCGAACGAACTGCTTCACGCCCTCTTGATAAAAAAGCACCTCTTGTCGTGGCGTTTCGTTGCGCTCATCGACCAGCGTGATGCGAATGCCGGGGTTCAGGAAAGCGAGCTCGCGGAGACGTGTGAGAAGACGCTCGAAAACAAAAGTCGTCGTGAGCGTGAAGATCGTGGCATCGGGATAAAAGCTGATCTTCGTGCCGGTGCGTTTCGGATCATCCAACTCACCGAGAACCGTGAGCGGCTCGGTGGTGATGCCGCGCTCAAAGCCGATCGCATAGACCTTGCCATCGCGATAAACCTCGCACTTGAACCAATCTGAAAGGGCGTTCACGCACTTCGCGCCGACGCCGTGGAGCCCGCCGGAGAACTCATAAGCTCCATCACCAAACTTACCACCGGCATGCAAATTCGTGAGCACAAGCTCCACGGTTGGCATGCCTTTGGAATGCATCTCGACCGGGATACCACGGCCATCATCTTCGACGCTGAGGGAGCCGTCACTGTGGATGGTGATCCAGACATTTTTGCAGTTCCCTGCGAGATGCTCATCGATGGAGTTATCGACGACTTCAAAGACGCAGTGGTGCAGGCCGCGCTCATCGGGATCGCCGATGTACATTCCGGGGCGGAGACGGACGGCACGGAGCCCTTCCAGATGCTGGATTTGTTCGGCACCGTAGGCCTGATCGGCAGCTACGGCGGTTGAGTTTGAATCAATGGATTCAATGATTTCGTCTGACATAAAAGTTGGAGATTTGCCATCGCCTGAGTCTGTCCAAAAACACCACTTCAGAAACGTGCTCGATGGGCTGGTTTTCAGGGTAGCAAGAAGCCACCTCCTGCAAAGGCTTTTATGCCTTTAAAATAGGTTTTTTTTAACAACCTCCTGAAAGGCCTGAAGCCTTGATTTAGAGGCCTCCAAAGCATCTCCAGATCAGATCATTTCAGTCGGCAAATTTAAACATCTTAAACATCACTCCAAAACACCCGCCCAATCACTCGGCATCCGCCAGTCGCCACGCGGGGAAAGGGCCACGGAGCCGACTTTCGGGCCATCGGGCATGGAGGAGCGCTTGAACTGATTTTGGGCAAAGCGACGGAGGAAGACGGCGAGCCATTTTTCGATCACCGCAGGCTCGTGCTTGCCGGCAAAAGCGATGCTGGCGAGGTAGCGGATCTTTGCCGCCGGGCAGCCATGACGGACGAAGTGGAAGAGGAAGAAATCATGCAGCTCGTAGGGCCCGACGGTGTCCTCGGTCTTCTGCTCGATCTGCCCATCGGCCCCCACGGGCAGCAGCTCGGGCGAGATCGGCGTGGCGATGACATCGTGCAGGATGTCTCCTGCCTCGGCGGCATAGAGCTCCGTGGCCGCCCACTCGATGAGGTATTTCACCAGCGTCTTCGGCACGCCCGCATTGACGTGATACATGCTCATGTGGTCGCCATTGAAGGTACACCAGCCCAGCGCGGCTTCGGAAAGGTCGCCGGTGCCGAGCACGAGCCCGCCGGTCTGGTTCGCCACGTCCATGAGCACCTGGGTGCGCTCGCGAGCCTGAGCGTTTTCATAGGTGATGTCATGCAGCCCGGCGGGATGGCCAATGTCGCTGAAGTGCTGCTCCACGGCCGCTTTGATGCTGATGGTGCGCAGCGTGATTCCCAGCGCCTCCGCCAGCTTTTCGGCATTGCCCTTCGTGCGTTCGGTGGTGCCGAAGCCGGGCATGGTCACGGTCAAAGCCGCACTGCGGGGCAGGTCGGTACGCTTCAGTGCCTCGATCAAAACGAGGAGCGCGAGGGTGGAATCAAGTCCACCCGAGAGACCAAGCACGACCGTCTTGCTCTTGGTCTGTCGGAGTCGGCGGGCAAGCCCCGTGGCCTGGATGGCGAAGATCTCTTCGCACACGGCCCGGCGGTCGGCTCCCGCAGGTGGCACGAAGGGATGCGCGGAGAGAGGTCGGAGAAGTTTTTCACCAGCAGCGGCTTTGCCAACGCTGAAGCTGATGCGGCGGAAGACCGGGCGGGCTTCATCGTCGCGGAAAGCGGCACTTTTGAAGCGCTCATGCTGGAGCCGCTGGAGGTCCACATCCGCCACAGCGGCCTGAGTTTGGAAGGAAAAGCGCTCCGTCTCGGCCAGCAGCACGCCGTTTTCTGCGATCAGCCCATGGCCGGAATAGACCACGTCCGTGCTCGACTCCCCGGCCCCGGCCCCGGCATAAACATAGGCGGCCAGGCAGCGGGCGGACTGCTGATTCACCAGCCCGCGACGGTAGGGAGCCTTGCCCAGGACTTCATCACTGGCGGATGGATTCGCCAAAACGGTGGCACCTGCGAGTGCGGCATGGCTGCTCGGCGGGATCACGGTCCAGAGGTCCTCGCAGATCTCGATCCCGAGCACGAAGCTAGGCAGGTCATCGGCGGCGAAGAGCAGGTCCGTGCCGATGGGGATGCCATTGACCTCCGAGACCGCCAGCGTGGCCGCCGGGGAGAACCAGCGGCGCTCGTAGAACTCGCCCGAGTTGGGCAGGAAGCACTTCGGCACGTAACCGAGCAGCCGCCCCTCGGCGATGACGGCGGCGACGTTGTAGAGTCGGCTCTCGACCGCTAGCGGTAGTCCCACCACGGCCACGCAGCTGAGCCCGGCAGTGCTTTCCGCCAGCTCATCCAGGGCCGCACGGGCTCTCTTGAGTAAGGCAGCATGGTGGAAAAGGTCGGCGCAGGAGTAGCCGGTGAGGCTCAGTTCTGGGAAGACGATCAGCCGCGCACCCTGAGCAGCGAGGGCAGTCATTTCACGCTTCAGGATCGCTAAATTCGCCACCACATCCCCGAGCACCAGCTCAGGAGAGACCGCCGCCACGCGGGCGAAACCGTGGTTTTCACGAAGGCAGACGGGAGTAGACTGGTCGGGCATGGTGGCACAAATAGCACGAAAGCCGCAGAATAGGGAATCGGAAGTTCACCTAACCAGCAGAAGCGAGCGGGCGAAGGCAAAGAATGGCCTGCAAAACCTCTGTGTTACCCCGTGCCCTCGGTGGTGAAAAGACGGATTCACCACCGAGATCATGGAGAAGCACCGAGAAACTGGGCGGTTTGCTTCTGGCGCTGGTGATGCCGTTCATCGTAACAAGGCGGCGGGAGGCCTCTGGCGGCGGATCAACCAAGCAACCTAAAGTGCTGATATTGTGACACATGAGAAGAATCATCCTATGGCGAAAGCATCGCTATCTCAGTGTTTGCCCGATGACGCTCACGGGGTCCAAGACAGTCGATAGAACTTCTGGGTGGCAGGATTGATCTCCTGCCACTGGGCGCTTGTTGCTGGTGTGCTGTCAGCGGTGCGGATCGTGGTCAGCAGCTGCCACTCTTGCAGGTCGGTGCTGCCTTGCAGCGTGTAACTCTTCAGCGGGTCCAGTTGTGAGAGCATCAAATTCACCGTCGCTCCATCTCTCTGTGCGACTAGCTGTGGGCCTGTGCCCAGCTGCACCTCCCAGGCTAGCCCATAGTCCACATCAGCCGCTGCCGCACTGACCTCCAGCACATACTCTCCCGGCGGCAGATTCCGCAGAAACAGGTGCTCGACGTTGTCGATGCCACTCACACTTTCATCCACCAGCACGCCCGGTGTGAAGCCCGTGGCCTGACGAAGATGCAGGTTAAGATTGGCCAGACTGGACGTTATGAAATCAGCCGAGATAGTCCGATGCCAGGTCAAGGTCGCGGCAACCGTCGCGCCCCATTGTCCGGGCAGCAAACGAAAAAAGTATCGCCTTGGCTCCGTCGTCTGGCTTTGACGAAAATCCCAGCCACGCCAACCGCAGCGCTGCTCCTCACTGGGAGTCTGCCGATCACCAGTGAGGATGTGATAGGCATTCAAAACGTTCAGCTCCCCTGCCCCGTGGACCTCATCATAGGGGCGACTCGAACTCACCCGACTCCAGCCGAGAAGGTTTTGCTTCGAAGCCGCACTCAGCATGATGGCCTTCACCACACGCGGATCATCGGCGGCAGGAAACGCCGGACGAATGGCATCCAGCAGCAGCGTCGCCACCGAGGCCGTAGCAGGACCGGCCAGACTCGTCACGGATTCATGGACAACCACATCCGGCTTCATGCGGCCATTCACCTCCGTGTTGCTGTGGGTCTGCGGATGGCCGCCGTTACGCAATCCCGTGCTGATGCCGTGATAGGCGTTCGCCAGAAACTTCGCCATCGCCCCGCC
>CANHTV010000223.1 GCA_947463285.1 Verrucomicrobiaceae bacterium
ACGCGCAACCCACCTTCCCACATGGTGCTTTTACTGCCTTTCAGAGGTGCGTTGCCGCCATTGCCACTGCCACCGTTGTCAGACATGAATAGAAACAGTGTGTTCTCTCTCTGTCCGGCTTTATCGACAGCTACCATGATCTCACCAATGGCCTCATCCATGCAGGTCAGGGCACCACAGTAGCGGGCAAGCTTCTCGTCCTTCACCTTGTCTCGGTACATGGCGATGTATTTTTCAGGAGCCTGCACGCCTTCGCCCTTCTTTTTTTCTCCAGTCACGGTGCCTTCGCCAAAGGTCGAGGCACTGTGGGGCGCATTAAAACAGAGATAAAGAAACACGGGCTTTGAGCCGAGATTTTGATTGAGAAAATGGAGCGATTCGCGGCGAAAAACCTCGGTGATGTAAGTGCCCTTATCCTCTTCCGTACGTGCATTGCCTCGAAACAGGGAGGAAACGCCGTAGCGCTCGTGGGTGTAGTAGTCGATGCCGTTGTTGCCATGACCGTAGAAGAAATCAAAGCCACGCTGAAGCGGCAGGAAGCGTTTAGCCTGCCCCATGTCCCACTTGCCGACGCAGCCCGTCGCGTAGCCAGCTTTTTTCAGCCTATCGCCAATCGTCAACTCACGTACATCAAGCCCCAAGGTCATCTCGGGAGACACCGCATATTCTTCGGCCTCAAAACGGTGCCCAAAATTCACCATGTCATTCCGAATCATGTCATAAAGCCCGTTTCGCTGTGGATAGCGTCCGGTCAAAAGGCTGCCTCTTGAAGGCGTGCAGGCAGGCCAGGTGACGTAGAAACTCGTGCCACGAACTCCTTCGGCGGCCAGTTTGTCGAGATTCGGCGTGATCAGCGGCTTGCTGCCGATGCAGCCCAGATCTGGATAGCCCTGATCATCGCTAACAATAAGAATGACATTGGGCGCTGCCATCAACGAGAAAGCTGAGGCGATCCAACCAACGACAAGAGTGAGACGAACAGGCATGATGCAAACGAACGAGCTGCAAAGGGTTCATCTCACAGCAAGTTATGCCCGCACCTGGCTGATGAACGGGATGCGAGAAGCCGCACGGGCAGGAGCGCAGCAGGATGGGCGGATGCTTCTTGGGCATTCATAGGGTGTTGCCCTGAAAGACTGGCCCCGAGATCGTTTCCGATTTTTTCAGCGCTTGATCACGCAATGATCGCCTTGATCGGATGCTGGCTCTCGACGCCGGTCAGCCGTGCATCCAGTCCGGCGAACTTGTAGCTGAGTCGCTCATGGTCGATGCCGCATTGGTTAAGGATGGTGGCGTTGATGTCGTTCAGATGTGCGTGGTCTGTGGCGATGTTGTAGCTGAAGTCATCGCTCTCACCGTAGCTGGTGCCGCCTTTGATGCCGCCTCCGGCCATCCACATGCAGAAGTTCCGCGGGTGATGGTCGCGTCCGTAGTTGGTCTGCGTGAGACCGCCCTGCGAATAGACTGTGCGACCAAATTCACCGCCCCAGATGACGAGCGTGCTGTCGAGCAGACCACGCTGTTTCAGATCAGCCAAAAGCGCACCAACCGGCTGATCGGTATCGCGACATTGCAGGCGGATGTCGGCAGGTAGATTGCCATGCTGGTCCCAACCGCGATGCAGCACCTGCACTACTCGTGTGCCGCGTTCCACAAGACGCCGGGCCAAGATGGTACTGGCGGCGAAACTGCCCGGCTTCAGCACCTCGGGTCCATACATGTCGAGCGTGGCCTGGCTTTCCTGCTTCAGATTCACGAGTTCCGGCACGCTGGTCTGCATGCGAAAAGCCATTTCATACTGAGAGATGCGTGTCTGGATCTCCGGGTCGCCAAACTTTTCAAAGCTATGTGCATTCATCTCTGCCAGCGTGTCGAGCATGGCACGACGGTGCGTGCTGGATACGCCTTCCGGGTTCTGCATGTAAAGCACAGGATCACCAACTGCACGCAGCGCTACGCCACTGAATTTGCTGGGCAAAAAGCCGCTGCTCCACATGCGCGTAAATAACGCCTGGGCCATGGCTTTCGCGCTCCAATTCGGTGTGAGCACGACAAAAGCAGGCAGGTCATTGCTCTCGCTGCCGAGACCGTAGCTGAGCCACGAGCCGAGGCTCGCAAAGCCCGGCACCTCGCGACCTGTCATCACAAAGGTACACGCCGGATCGTGGTTGATCGCGTTTGTGTGGACCGTCTTGATCAAAGCAATGTCATCGACGTGTCTGGCTGTGTGGGGCAGCAATTCACTCACCCAGCGCCCGCACTGTCCGTGCTGGGCAAACTTGAACAAGCTCGGGGCCACGGGAAACCGTGCCTGTTTGCTTGTCATACCCGTCAGCCGCTGGCCGCCCTGCACGCTCGGCGGCAAATCCTTGTCATACCATTGCTGAAGACCGGGCTTGTAGTCCCAGGTATCCAGCTGAGACGGGCCGCCGTTCATATGCAGGTAGATGACGGACTTGGCCTTCGCCGCAAAATGTGGCAACCCTGGAATCGGCGGATGAACTCGAGCATCAGGAGCACCCAAGGCCTCTTTTCCCATCAAGTAAGTCAGGCCGAGCCCGCCTAAACGCAGGCCGCTGTGGCCGAAAAACTGACGGCGAGTTTGCAGGAGATCAGATTCGAGGATCGGAGACATGATTAGAAAACGAACCCCAGTCTGCTTTTTGAAGGCAAAAGTCGATTCAACTGGATTTTAAGGGCTTCAGCGGGTGGAAAAGGTTTTTTATCGGCTTCTCATTCGACGGTGTTCTTTATACGGGTTCTTAAGCAATGATTATGAAGCGACTGTGTTAGTTTCTGGCCGCTGTCTTCACCTCACGCACTCCGACTTCGCCTTCGAAGGCGATGAAATTCAACTGAGCCTTCGCCTCCGCCAAGACGGCGTTTTGGGCCTTCAAAGTGACTCCGGCGAATTCAGCGGTGAGTTCGTCGCCTTTGAACGTGAGCCTCAAAGTCTGCCACACGCTCGATTTGAACTTCACACGCTGCTTCGCGAGTTGAATCGTCTCCTGGTTCTTCGCTGACGGATTGACGGCAATGTCGAGGTTCGCGTGGGAGAGGACCACGCGGTAACTGTGCTTGTTCCCCGCTGTATGAATGCGCAGCGAGTGCCGGTCCGCTTCGCCGAGCAGGATTTGGAATTCTAGCACGCCATCCTTCATCGAAACCGGGCCGGACAGCGGTGCTCCTTGAGCGTTGGATTTGCCAAACATCGCTCCCTCCCGCTGCACCCAGCCTTTGAACTTCGTCAAATCGAGAGGCTCCGCGTTTTTTAGCGGTGGCAGCTCGGCAAAAGCAGGCCTCGGCTTCACGCCAGCGGGCGGCAGTTCGCGACTGTAGCCGCCATCGCGGTAGCGATTGAGCAAGGCTGCGAGTTCCTTCACCCTGGCAAGTTGCTGCGTGGAAAGCTCGTTCGCTTCGGCAATGTCGGCTTTCAGGTCGTAGAGCTGCGGTTTAAACTGTACCGCATGTGCTTTTTTCGCCGCAGGCTTCACGTCATCGGCAGGAATGCCTTCGATCCATTTGTAGCTGCCTTTGCGAATGGCGAAATTGCCATCAGCGCTGTGGACGATCACATCAGGACGCAGCGTTCCTTCGTATTTTTCGCCGAGCCAGGCCTTCGACACATCGTGGCTGTCCTCCGCACCTTCACTGGCCTTTGGCAAAGCGGCACCCGTGATCGTGGCAATACTGGCGAGCGTATCGACGATGCTGATCGTCTCATCGCACACCGTGCCCGCTGGAACATGCCCGGGCCAGCGCACGAGATAAGGCACACGAAAGCCGCCCTCCCACACATCATGCTTGCCTCCTCGAAACGGCCCCACGGGTTTCAGTCCTGCCTTCTGCGCATCGGTTTGCACGAGGTTGGCGTTCTCGGGTTTGTTTACGCCGCCGTTGTCGCTGCTGAAGAGGACGAGCGTGTTCTCCGCGAGCCCCTGTTTGTCCAGCGCAGCGAGCACGCGGCCGACACTGAGGTCCAGATCGCTGATGAAGTCACAAAACGGCCCGCCTTTGCTTTTGCCCGCCATGGCCTTTGAGGGCGTGATCGGGTTGTGCACCGCTACGGGTGTGAAATAGACGAAAAACGGCTTCTCCGCACTCTGCTGTCCGATCCAGCTCACGAGCTTGTCGGTGAGCGTTTCCATCACATTCTCGTCCACACGCTTCGGGGCATTCAAATCAAGCGTCTTCGTCGTTTTGCCCTTTTGCTGGCCTATGGTGACATAGGGCGGACTTGGCGATGAGGGACTCTCCTTGTTTAAACCAAAGACCCAGTGGTTTTCGACATACACACCACTCAGATCACCATGATTGGCAGGCACTCCGAAATGGTAATCGAAGCCGATTTCGAGCGGTCCGGGTTTCAGTTCCTTCGTGTAATCACACTTTTCCGCCGTGCCGTAGCCTAGATGCCACTTGCCAACCGCCGCGCAGTTGTAGCCCTGACTTTTGAGCATCGATGCCATCGTGAGCCGTGTCGTCTCGATGTGCAGCGGCGCCGTGGTGCCCAGCACCTCGCTGATGAGCGACGTGCGCCAGCAGTAGCGTCCCGTCATCATCGCGTAACGCGTCGGCGAGCAAACCGATGACGTCGTCAGCGCATCCGTGAATCGACGGCCTTCCTTCGCCAGACGGTCGATGTTGGGTGTGCTTACCAGCTCAGGATTTGCCCCGTAGCAGCCCACACTACCCCAACCAAGGTCATCACTGAGTATCACGATGACGTTGGGGTTCGCCGCACTGAGTGTGGAGCAGAGGGCGAAGAGAAAGAGCAGATGTTTCATGGGTGTGCTGTAACGTCAGTTCAGCACGCGCATTTCATGATTAAGGCGAAGTGTGGAGTCGTCAGAAAAACATTGCCACCAAGGTCGGGGTTGCCTCATTAATAAAGCACTCATGACTTCCACTCTGACACCTCTCACGGATTTTTCGGACCGACTTTCCCCGATGGTAGTGAAAGAGCTGCGTCAGGGGCTGCGGACGCGTGTATTTGGATCGACCATGCTCTTCATGCATGTGCTGCTGATTCTGATCACACTGATCACAGGTTCAGCTCAGAATACGGATGAAACTCGCTGGATGCTGGATGGTCTTTCGACACTTGTGCTATGCTTGGTCATGCCGTTTCGTGTCTCCAACGCTCTAGCGGAGGAGGTGAAGATGAACACGCTGGACATGCTGATGCTGACCCGCCTTTCTTGCAGTCGCATTGTCTTTGGCAAGTGGGCCTCGGTGGCTTTGCAGTCCGCCCTCATTGCTCTGAGTCTCATGCCCTACATCGTGGCGCGATATGTTTTTGGCGGCATGGATGTGATGCTGGAGCTTTCCATGCTGGCGCTGAAATGGATTCTCGGCATCGTTTTTGCTGCTGTTCTGGTGCTGCTTTCGACGATGAAACAGGCATGGCTCAGGATGATCATCATTTTTGTGCCCCTGTTCTTCGGTGGCTTTGGCGTTATCGGCTTTTTAGTCGCGAGCACTACGGGCAAAACATTCTTCACGGATTCACTGAGCCTGAGTAGCTGGCTGCTGGCTGCTGCGGCGACAGTGATTGCGTCTGTCTGGGCCATCTTTGCCTGTCTGAGCATGGCAGCTTCACGCATTTCCGCCCCATCGGCACCTTTGGCAGGATTGAAGCGCGTCGTGCATGCAACATGCCTGCTCGTGTTGCTGCTCATCTACGGAATCACGTCGCAGGAGGCATTCCTTGTGGCGGCGATTGTCGTGCTGGCTGTGCTGTCATTGGATGTGATGACGGAGCCTCTAAACTTCGTGCCTTCTGCTTATGTGCCATGGTTTAAACGTGGTGCCTTAGGGCGACTTGGTCTGCCGCTCTTATCGCCGGGTTGGGCCTCTGGCTTCTGGCTGACGTCACTTCTGGTGAGCTTGACCCTGCTGTTCACGTTCATGGTCAGTGGCGTTCGTGATCTCCCTTACTTTGTGTTGGTCTGCTGCACGATTTATCTGATGACTGCTCTTATTCAAATCCTGCCGACCCGACACGCTGACGATCTTCTGCCGATTTTTATCGGCACTTTTTGTGTGGTTTATCTTCTGGCCGGGATGCTAAGTGGACTGGGGATTTTTATGGCCAAAAGTTCCAATCAGCCGCCTTGGTTGCTGGTGTTATTGCCACCTACGGCTTTGATTGGCAGCTCTCAAGTCAGTGCTGGAACTGATCGCGAGCATTTTCTGCGTATCGGGATGCTCTGCGGTGCCGTCTGGCCCTTGCTCATGGCTTTTTTGAGCCTGCGCGCCTGGTCAAAACTCCGTCCGGTGCGTGCAGCAGCAGAACGCATGGCCTTATGAGTGTGGCCGTTCCTATGTTCCGTGATTTCTTTGACCGCCTCACGCCGATGTCGGTTAAAGAGATGCGTCAAGGTTTGCGGACGCGCATCTTTACCCTGGCTCTGATGCTGGATTTTGATCCCATGCACCTGTGCCTTGAGGCGGATGTCGCGG
>CANHTV010000224.1 GCA_947463285.1 Verrucomicrobiaceae bacterium
CGGCACCGCCCTCATCGTCAGTGCTACGGCCTCCTTTGTCGGCGTCCTCAGCGTCGTCTGGCTGGCCGTAAAGCTACCCCCCGCCGAGGCCATGCGCCCTGAGCCGCCGGCTGACTTCAAGCCCAGCCTGCTGGAGCGCATCGGCCTCACCCGTTGGTTCACACCCACTTTTCGCATGGCCCTGCGGAATATCGAGCGCCGTCCTTGGCAGTCCCTCTTTACCATGGCCGGCCTTTCCCTTGCCACAGGACTCATGGTTTTACCCGGCAGTATGGAGGACAGCATCGACCACCTCCTCACCTACCAGTGGAATGACGTCCAGAGGCAAGACGTCATCGCCTTTCTCATCGAGCCCAGCTCAGGAGATGCCCTGCATGATCTGGAAAACATGCCCGGAGTCACCCTCGCCGAGCCCATCCGCGTCGTCCAGACACGCATTCGCTACGGTCATCACGTGCGGAAGCTCGCCATCACCGGCCTGCCCAAAGGCAGCCAGCTGAACCGGCTGCTTGATGCCCAGGGCCGCCGCATGGAGCTACCCGATGAGGGCCTCATCATGTCCAGCAAGCTCGCGGAGGTTCTCGATGCCCGCATCGGTGATGCCGTCCAGATCTCCGTCCTCGAAGGCACGCGTCCTGTCCACAGCGTCGCCATCCGTGGCCTCATGGAGGACTTCACCGGAGTCTCTGCCTACATGGATATTGACGCCCTGCGCCGTCTCATGCGTGAGGGCTCCACCATCAATGGAGCCTACCTCCGCGTCGATCAAAACGCCTGGGAGCCCTTCATGCAAAAGGTGAAAAAGACACCGCGCATCGCCGTCACCATGGTGAAAAAAGATCAGCTCGCTGCCTTTCGCAACACCACGGGAGAAAGCATCAGCATCATCCGCCGACTCTACCTTGTGCTCGCCATCATCGTCGCCTTCGGCGTCGTTTATAACAGCGCCCGCATCGCCCTGAGTGAGCGCGGGCGTGACCTCGCCACACTTCGTGTCGTCGGCTTCACCCAGCGTGAGGTCGGCAGCGTGCTGCTGGGTGAGCTGACCCTCCTCGTCCTCGCCGCCCTGCCCTTCGGGCTTCTGTTTGGGCGCGGGCTCGCCACCCTCATTATTAGCGCCATCAGCACCGAAACCGTGCGCCTGCCCCTCATCATCCTTCCCCGCACCTACAGCACCGCCGTCCTCGTCGTCCTTGCTGCCGCCGCCGCCTGCTTCTGGGTCGTCAGCCGCATGTTGCAGAAGCTAGACATGGTCGGCGTCCTCAAAGCCCGCGAGTAGTCTTATCCACCCTTCGGCGCAGGACGCAAAGAGTGTGAAACTTGTACTACTTCCGCTCTGCTTTGGTCAGATCGTTCGGGAATTGGAGGGGGCGGCACTCGGTTGGCGGGTTCTTCCCTGGCTCAAGCTCCGCAACAGCAGCTTGGGTGATTTAATGGAAGCCGATAATCTTTTCGATGTCGTTAGCCACCAGTGATCGCAGGCAGCGGACCCTCCTGTCTGCTCCATTCCAGAATGCCGCGAAGTTCCACCGGATCAAGCATTCAGCCATCAAGTAGGATTATCTCAGGCACTTTGGGTTTTTCTGTAGATTTATAAAAAACCTCGCACCTAGGATTACGGAGGGTAGATTGAAACTCATGTCCATTTACGACCGAGATTACATGCGCGACGAGGTTCCCAGCCTCGGTGACTACCTGCGTCGCGTCTCAGCCTTCCATTGGTTTTTCTGGGGAAATATCGCTATTTTTTTGATTCAGCGGGTGGCGGGCATCGGCCTGACTCATGATCCAGTGACAGGAGAGTATATAGCGGCTGGTGCGGTCAGTTTGGAGACGCTGACGAAAGGCCACGTCTGGACGCTCTTTACCTACATGTTTGTCCACGGTAGCGCTGGGCATCTTCTGGTGAACATGCTTATGCTCTGGTTCGCGGGAAAGCGGGTACAGGATCTGTATGGGCCTAGACATTTTGTGCTGATCTATGTGCTCTCGGGGTTGATTGGTGCGGCGCTGCAGATCGTCATTAGTGCCTACCTGATGGATGAGGCGCAGATCTCACTCATCGGTGCTTCGGCCTCAGTCATGGGCCTGCTGCTGGCGTATGCGATCATATTGCCGGTGGAGGAAATCACACTGCTGCTTTTCTTCGTGCTTCCTGTGCGCATGAGACTCTGGAACTTAGCGCTTTTTTTACTCGGCTTGAATGTGGTTTTCGGTCTGTTAGACATGATCGGGCAACTGCCTGGCTGGCTTTCTGGCGGAACCCAGGTGGCTTATTTTGCCCATGTGGGCGGCGCTTTGGCGGGTTGGTATTATACTCGAGCCATTGGTTATGGCGGTCAGAACTTTGATTTGCGTGATGGTGCTGAACGTCGTCGTGCCATGCGCCAGCGAACCGTGGCTCGTGCCAGGCTCAGCATCCAGCGCCCGGTGGTAGAGATCGACACGGATGCAGTGCATCGGCAAAATCCACGCCGTGATCCTATCTTCGACCTCATGCAGGATGAGGTGGACCCGATCCTGGATAAAATCAGTGATCAAGGCCTGAACAGCCTTACGGACGATGAGCGGCGCATTCTTGAGCGTGCCAGTCGTAAGATCTCACGAGACAAGCCTTGATGGCAGATCTCGATGGGACTGATCATTGGTACTTCAACCAAGCGGTCACCGTGGCATCACCACTTGAGGTGAATCGCAGCCAGTAGGCTCCAAGGCTGGCCTGGAAATCGTGTTCGACATCTTCACCGGGAGAGACCTCAAAGCTTTTGTAAGTGACCCATGTGCCATCGCCCGTGATGTCTGCCTCCACGGTCAGCCGCACGGGCGTGTCCGTGGCCAGCGTCAGGTGCTTCTGATCATAGCCTGTAAAAAGATAAGGATCACTCACAGCACCTGCTTTGACGACACTGTTTTTCCACGGACCACCTTCGCCACGTGTTTTGCCAAAGGCCCAGAGGTCATCGACAGTGCCAGTCCAAAGGGCCGTTTTACCATCGCTTGAGCGGACGATGTGCTCGCCCTCTGCGTTGCTCTTGATTCCACTCATCACCAGCATACCACGATAGCTGGCGTAGTCCTTGATGCGGCGGTTGTGCGTCGTGACCGGGCGGATTTTGGCAAAGCCACCGGCATTTTCAGCAGGCAGTTCAAAGAATGTGCCGCCTGCATTGAAGAGGTCACGCTCAGTGCAGACCTCGCGGCAGACACGCTCTGCGCCCAGTGGTCCAGTTTGATCCAGTGCCGCTGTGCCACGTGGCAGTCGCCAGCGGCCTTTGTCATCGACGTAAAGAATGGAGGCCTCGTCATAGCTCAGGACACCTTCGGGTATGGCGGCATTTTTAGCCGTCCAAGTCTGACCTTCTGGATCATGCGCCAGGCTGAGATCAAAGGTCGTGCCAAGATCATAGCAGGCCGATTTCTCCCCTGGGCTTTGTGAAATAAAACGCAGGTTCCGATGATGAGCCCCGCGTGCCAACATGACGCCGCCGGTGACGTCTTTATCCTCAGGCAGAGCGATGCCATCAAACAAGGCGAAAGGCTTCGTCTGGCGCTGATCTTCGTTGCGATAGTGAAAAACGGCCGAGACTTTGACGCAGGCGGTCTGGCTCTTGAGGCGCACCCAGATGCCGGTTTGACCTGCGAGATCCATCCAGTGGCTACCCACATTGGGGAGGCCGGAAAGAGTCTTTGCAGTCTTCCACTGCCCGTTGCCTTCATCGTCCACTTCGATCTCAAAAGTCTGTTTTTCCTCCGCCTCCCAGACCAGTTGCAGAGAGCGGTGTGTGTAGCCTGAAAGGAGGTAGGGCTCACTGACTTCACCTGCTTTTACGGCATCCTTAAGCCAGACGGCACCGCGCCCGATCACTGGACCGAGCTGACCCACGATGGCCGGACTCACAAACCAAAGATTGGACTGTGACTTCCCCGGACCTGCCAGATGCCCCTTGGCCTTGCGGACGTTGAGGAACTCTTTGTTCGCCGAGTCATCACAACCAAACACCAGACGATCACCCCAGCGTGCAAAGTCGCCGATGACCTTGAGGTAGTTGCTACGCGGCTGGACGCCGGAGCTGCTCACAGGGGTGAAGGTTTTCGGGAAATGCCAGAAAGCTCCATGCATGGTCATCAGGAGGTTGTCTTCCCCAATGTCGCGAATGCGTGGCCACTCGGTATTCCAGCCGTGAGCTCCATCATAACTGTGACTGGATTTTGGTAGCCGATAGCTGTGCCATTTTCCCGCATGAAGGCACATGAGGATCAGTGAACGCTGATCCCAGCCTACACTCCAGATCGGGTCGCTATCCGGCTTTTCACTGCCACTGATGCCGCCGGGGCCGGTGACTTCTGTGAATTGGTTTCTACGCACCAGCTGCCAGTCTTCCCCCGGCTTGGTCCATTGTCCAAGGGCACCGCTTGGAGTTGCTGGATCTGTGATTACACGTTTGTTCCTGTCGCCATTGTTGCCATAAACCACGCGCCCCTGGCCGCTGTAGAGCCCTTTACCATGATAACCGGGCAACTGAGACTCCAGAGCCGCCGGGCGCGGCTCCTGGGAGAAATTGGGCTTCGGCTTATTACCATCTTTGATGTGACCCGTGACTTCCAGACTATGAAGATTCACTTCATAGAGCCCCTCCTCCATGGTGGCGTAATAAGCCTTGGTAGCCGGCTCAGTCAGATGCCTTGCATTGCCAGTGAGGCGACCAGGCATCAGGTTCTGCGGGATGACGCGCACCCGGCGCTCAGTGTCGATCACATAAGGGCCGATGAGAAGCTGCTGCGTCTCCCGATGGATCATTCGGTTCGCCGGTGTGCCGCCAATACTCTCGGGGCGCACGACCTGCTTCAAATCGGGCGTGATTTCGTACAGCTTGTCACTGGAACCAAACGGCAGATGCGGCCCGTAAGTGATGACCCAGAGGCGGTCAGCCCAAGGGACCACCGCGCCCGTCCCACACTCACCCTCATCATTAAACATCGCCAGATGTGGGTAAATGCCGCTGATCTGGCGTGGATCTTCAGCTGCGAACAGGGCTGAAGCAAAAAAGAGGCTGAGAGTGAAATGGCGCATTCGTTGACTTGAGCACAAACTCTGGCTGGATGGCAAGCCGCCGTGCTTATGCATCGCGGAAATTGCTTACATCCATGTCATCGCCTCTCCTATCAACCACCGTCTGGCAGAGCCTTCAATTTGAGTGGCTCTGGGTGTATCACGGCTGGGTCCCGGTGACGGAGCAGTGGTCAGATGTGGTCGTCGTGCCTGCCGGATGGTTTTGGGTGGAGCGTGGTTCAGCGCGGCTGCTGGTGGATGGAACTGAGATCTTGGTGAAACCGGGTCAGAGTTTTTTCTCCTCACCCGGGACTCGTTGTCAGTGGTTTGCCTCAGGCACGCGCTTACTGTCGGTGGGCTATCGTTGTCAGTGGCCTGGGGGGACTCCTGTTTTTCAGGAAGGTCTGAACTGTGCACTAGGAGCCAGACGCTCCCTGCCTTTGTTGGAAAAGACACGGCGGCTGTTCATCACCGTGCATGGCCGGAGAAAAGAAATGCCTTACTTGAAGGCCATAACACCTCAATCACGCAGCTGGGCTGATTGCTGCCGACAAGAAGCCGCTTTCCGGGACTGGTTTGCCGAATACGTCCTGACTTTGCAGAAGCACGGACTTCATCCGCAACCTCCTGCTTCTTTCCACGATCGCCGTTTGGATGTTTTAATGCAGGCTTTGCAGGCATGGCCGCTGGATCAGCCTTTGAAGCTGGCCCGGCTCAGTGCAGAAACCGATCTCGGAGAGCGGCGGGTGCATGATCTGCTGAAACAGCACCTCGGAATGACTGCCCAGACATGGCTGGATAAACGACGCTTACTGGTGGCTCGCGAACACCTAACGAGCAGTAACATCTCCCTCAAAGAAATCGCCTTTCAGCTTGGCTTCCGTCACCCACCTCATTTCACCCACTGGTTCAAACGCCACACTCACATGACTCCGACTGCCTTCCGTGTAGGACATGGGGCGGATGCGGCGTGATAAGCATCTGCCCATCGGTCCAGCAGTTGCGGTACGATATTGCAAAAATAAACATCTTTAATAGCTACACGGCAGAGATTATGAGAATGCAGAGGCCTCCAAAATATCTTCTCGGTGCATCCACTCACCTCATCAGTGTGGATAGGGGCTGACAGCAGGCATCTGATGTCATTCGAGCTACTTCAAAGGGGGTAACTTTGCCGAGTAATGTACGGCGCGGTGGCGGTTGTCGTCGAAGGCGAAGTGCAGCCACTGGCCGTCTTTGCTCACGAAGCCGTCCGGGTAGTTCATGCGACCTTTCGGGCCGTCCACGGACTCTTGCTGAAGCACGCGCTGGTAGGGCCAGGTCTTCATGCCATCAAAGCTGATCCACAGCGCCATGGGGCTGCGGTGCTTGCTGTTCGGATTGTGCAGGATGGCGACGCTGTCGCC
>CANHTV010000225.1 GCA_947463285.1 Verrucomicrobiaceae bacterium
ACCGTCGGTTTGATCATCGGCGTCAACCTTGAGGAGCAGCTTGTTGAAGACGATGCGTCCCGCGTGCTCTTTGACGGCTGGGAAGTGTGGTACAGCCGTCCTGGCAGCGATAGAACCAGCCGAGACGGCTGGACCACTTTTCTTCGGCACTACACGCCAGATGCGGCCGTGGTTTTCACCTTGGCGCATGTCGTGGGTTTTGACGAACTCCTCGGGGAAGAAGCGGGCGTGGTCGATCCAGCGGCGGTAGATGTCGCAGATGTAGATGGCACCGTCGGGTCCGGTGGTGAAGTTGACGGGGCGGCACCATTCGTCGCTGCTGCGGAAGAATTCCGTGCGGTCGCCGACACGCGTGGCTTTGAGCGAGGCACCGTGGGGTTCAATCTTGTAGCGGGTGACGAGCTGGCCGGTGGGATCGGGGACAAAGACGTTGTTTTTGAGTTCGGGCATCAAGTGGCCGCGATAGACGCCGAGGCCGCTGCACGCTGTGTTGGTGCCAGCGTGGGCATCGGCGGTGGTGTGGGTGATTTGCAGCGGATAGACCCGGGTCTCCGCGCCGGGCGTGGCGATGTCTTCATGCACCTGCGTGATGCCGGCGTGCGGATTCCGCAGCATGGCCTCGTAGGGCATGACGGTGAACATGAGGGGGTTACGGTTCGAGCAGTAGAAGTGGTGGCCGTAGTCGTCGAACGCGCCGCCGTATTGGCCTTTGCCGCCAGTGGGCGTGATCTCGCCGGTCTTGGGGTTCCATTTGAAATTGGAGCCGGGGATGCCGACGACCTTCGTCGGGGCATCGGCGGGATAGATTTCCTTCGCATCGAGGCCGTTGTTGAAATGCACGCAGCCATCGGGACCCCAACGCGGCGCGGAGACCTGGAGCTGGCTGTGCTTGGGATTGAAGCCGCGGATGAGGGGCTTAATGAGGTCGGCCTTATTGTCGCCGTCGGTGTCTTTGAGAAAGAGAATCTGGCTGCGCGTGGTGGCGATGAGGCCGCCGTCGTAAGGGAGCAGGCCCTGCACGTTGTCCATGTGGTCGGCAAAAGTGACCGCCTTGTCCATGCGGCCGTCGCCGTTCTCGTCGGTGAGGAGCTGGATGCGGGAAAGCCAGGGATCGCCGGGATTCGGCGGGCCAAGCGGGTAGTCGCGCATGTCGGCGACATACATGCGGCCTTTGTCGTCCCACGTAGCCTCGACGGGATCGAGCACGAGCGGTTCGGCGGCGACGAGTTGCACCTCATACGGGCCGTCGAGCTGGATGCGCCTCAGGCTTTCCTCGGGCGAAAGGGCCTCGCTTTGACCATCGCGCACCGCGCCGATATCGCTGCCACCGCTGGCCTGGATGGCAGACCATTTCTCTTTGAACTCGCCGAGCGGATACAGCTCGTAGCGACGCACGATCATCTCCGCGCCTTCGGTCTGGAGGAGGATTTTGCCTTCACTCGGTTTGCAGTCGAAGGCCTCATTGATGAGCGCGCCGTTGACGAAGTATTGCAGCGTGTCGCCTTTGGCGATGACTTCGAGGCGGTTCCACTCGCCGCTGGGGCTTTCGACATCGTTTTTGCCACGGAAGCCGACGGTGTCACTCCAGTCCTCATCGCGGCCTTTCCAATTGATGCGGCCTTTGGTCACCGTTTGGCGTGGAGAGCCTTGTTTCCAAATCTTCTCCTGATCGCGGTCGAACACGAACTCAGCGGAGAGCGATGTGGTCAGCTCGGTGCCATCGGAGAGCTTTGGGCTGAGTACGAGGATGTCACCCACACCGCCTTCGATGATCTGCGCCTCGATGCTGGCCATCCAAGTGTCGCTGTAGGCACCGTGCGGGCCGTAGGCGTGGAGGAGGATGCCGTTGTCCTTGGCCTTCTTTTCGCGAGCACCCCAGGTCTTCGTGCCCCATTTGAATTCGATGACGAGATGGTAGTCGCGGTAGTTTTCCTTCGTGGCGACATAGCCGTAGCCGCGTCCACTGATGTTGAAGCTGCCGTCCTTATCAAAGGTCCAGATGTCTTTGGGATCATCATGGAAGTCCATCTTGGGATTCACATGATGCTCGACGTTGCCGGACTTGATGACCTCCAGAAGATCCACTTTTTGAGTGACCGGCTGGGCTGCTAGGGCAGATGCGACGGACAAGGCCGAGAGTAATGATGAGACGAGGCGCATAGTCAAGGCTACGCCTTCGCCAAGCCGGGCATTGCACACTTGTTTCGGTGCTTTTGTGATAAGCGCCTAGCCTTGCGTCGATTTTGGATCAAGCGCGTCACGCAAGCCATCACCGATGAGGTTCAAAGCGAGCAGCGTGGCGCTGAAAAACACACTGGGTCCGATGAGCATCCACGGCAGCGTTTCCATGCTCGCAGCGCCTTCACTGATGAGCACGCCCCAGCTCGCATCAGGGGGCTGAATGCCGAGTCCGAGAAAGCTAAGGGTCGCCTCCAACATCATCACGCCGGGTACCGTGAGGCTGGCATAGATGATGACGGGACCGACGACGTTTGGCAGCATGTGTTTAAACAGGATGTGCCAAAAACCCGCTCCCGCAGCGCGCGCGGCGAGCACGAACTCCAGGTTTTTCAGAGTCAGCACCTGGCCACGCACCACACGGGCCATGGTCAACCACTCCACGGCACCGATGGCGATAAAAATCAGCCAAAATTCGCGCCCGAAGATGACCACCAAAATGATAACAAAGGTGATGAATGGAAAAGCATACAGCACATCCACGAGACGCATCATCGCGGCATCGACACGCTTTCCAGACAGCCCGGCGATCAAGCCATAGCCAACGCCGATGATGGACGCTACTGCCGTGGCCAGAATGCCGACGAGCAGGGAGATGCGCCCCCCGTGCATGACCCGCGTGGCGAGGTCGCGACCCAGAGTATCAGTCCCGAGCCAATGACTTCTGGTGGGAGCCGTGGCTTTGAGTTCCAGATCCTGATCATTCGGATGATAGGGAGAAAAGAGCGGTCCCGCACAGCAAATCAAAACCAGTGCCACGAGTAGCATCATGGCCGCCACTGTGACCGGATTACGCACGAGGCGACGCCAAGCCTGAAGCCAGGGATTTTCAGAGACTCGGGAAACAGGGGCCGTGCTCATGCTTTGAATCCGATTCGCGGGTTGAGCAGCGCCTGGAGGAAATCCACGAGCAAGTTAAAGCTCACGATGAGCAGGGCATAAAAGGCTGCCGTGGCCATCGCCAGATCATAATCACGGTTTACTGCCGCACCGACGAAATGCTGCCCCAGCCCCGGAAGCTGAAACACACTCTCGGTGATGATGGAGCCCGTCATCAGACCTGCGGCAGTGGGGCCGAGGAAGTTCAAGACCGGCAGACAGGCCAGTTTAAAAGCATGACGAAAGATGATGGCCATCTCGGAGGCTCCTTTGGCACGCGCGGTGCGGATAAACTCCTGCGCCAGGGTTTCCCGCAGACCGCCACGAGTCAGGCGGGCAATGTAGGCGCTGTAGATGATGCCAAGAGTCAACGCAGGCAGCACCCAGTCATCCGCATCATACCAGCCTGAGGCATTGAACCAACGCAGCTTCAGACCGAAGACGAGCGCCAGCAGCGGCCCTAGCACCATGCTCGGTGTGCAGATGCCCAGCGTCGCCGCGACCATGCTAGCTCGGTCGTCGAGCGTATTCGGCCGCAGCGCCGCGAGGGCTCCCAGGGGAATGCCAAGCGCCAGAGCGATAACGAGAGCGGAGAGCCCGATCTGTGCCGAGACAGGAAACGCCTCCAGAATGATCTCATCCACCCCACGCCCTGGTGTGCGCACCGATACCGGGAAATCAAAGGTGGCAAAGCTGACGATGTATCGCCAAAGCTGCACGGGCAGAGGCTGATCCAATCCAGAAGCCGCCATGCGCTGAGCGCGGATGTGCTCAGGGATGTTGCGCTCACTTTGCAGCGGACTGCCGGGTGCATTTTTCAGCAGCGCAAAGGTGATGCACAACACGCCGAGAATGACGGCGAGCCCTTGCAAAACGCGGCTGAAGATAAAACGAAACATGAGACGAGGAGCAACGACCGTATTTGCCCCGGCAATTCATGGCAAGTTCTGTGAAGGGTTTCTTTTTTGTGATGGTGAGATTCGCGCAGCTTGGAATTTGATGCAGCCTCCCCCAGCCGCCGACGCGCAATGCATCTCGGCGTAACGCACGGGTTGCATCCTGGCTTCAGCGCTTCATACCTAGCTGCCCATGCCCAGCCAGCCCCATTACGATCTCCTTTCCCTTGGTGAAGTCCTCCTGCGTCTCGATCCCGGTGAAGGCCGAGTGCGCACTTCCCGCCAGTTCACGGCTTGGGAAGGCGGCGGTGAATACAATGTGGCGCGTGGTGCCAGACGTTGTTTTGGCCTGCGTGCCGGTATTTTGACGGCTTTTGCAGACAATGAGATCGGTCGTCTCACGGAGGATCTGATCCTTCAGGGCGGTGTCGATACTTCTTTGATCAAGTGGGTGCCTTATGACGGCATGGGCAAACGCGTGCGCAATCCCATCAACTTCACCGAGCGCGGTTTCGGCGTGCGCGGAGCCAAAGGCAGCGTCGATCGCGGCTGGAGTGCGGCTTCCCAGCTGAAAGTGGGCGATTTTGATTTTGATCATCTCTTTGGCACGCTCGGCTGCCGCTGGCTGCACACGGGCGGCATTTTCGCCGGACTCTCTGAAAGCACGGCTGAGCTGACTGTCCAGGCCTGTGAAGCAGCAAAGCGCCATGGCGTGACCGTGAGCTATGATCTGAATTACCGCCCGTCTCTCTGGCAGGAGCGCGGCGGCTTCCCGGCGGCCCAGGCGCTGAATCGTCGTCTGGCTCCCTATATAGATGTGATGATCGGGGTGCTCAGTGATGATCCACCGGTCGCCAGTGTGATCCCGACCGATCCCAACGACATCTTCGCGGCTGAAGATGCCAAGCTGCGCCCGATGATCGAAAAACTGATCTCAGAATTCCCGAATTTAAAGACGGTGGCAGCGACTCTGCGACGGGTTCACACAGCGTCCGTGAATGATTGGGGAGCCCTCTGCTACCATGAAGGGCAGTATTTCCGCAGTCGGAATTATCCACGCTTTGACATCCTGGACCGCATCGGCGCGGGCGACAGCTTCGTCGCAGGCCTCGTGCATGGTCTGTTGGTGGAAAAAGATCCGCAAAAGGCCGTCGATCTCGGAGCCGCTCACGGTGCCCTGGCGATGACGACACCCGGTGACACCAGCATGGCCACACTATTGGAGGTACAAAAGCTGGCCGAAGGCGGTGATTCGAAGGTGCAGCGTTGAGGTCGTTGCTCGGTTTGCCGATCATTCGCAGGGGCAACACCAAGCCCCATTTAGCAGTCGCATGTAAGCAGGTATCATAGGATCTGGTCATTCTTCTGTGACGAGGCTCAAGCGCTGCCTTCAGTCCATCGCCCGTTTTTGATCAAGGCTGCGATGTTTTTTGTTTCCGCTGCATCCATTACCTTAAGTTATTCACGGTTAATGTTTTGCGTAGATAGTTTTCCGGAAAAGATCTCGACACCACACAAGTGAATCTGCTGAAATTTATTCAGTAACCACTGCCATGAATGTCCATTCGTCCTCCTGCTCTTCATCGTGTGTTCTGAGTTTTCTCCGTCGTTTTTCCCGTCGTGCTGGGTGGCTGCATGGGCTGCTTATGGCTCAGATCATTCTGCTGCCTTGCCCTCAGCCTACTCAGGCGGTTTGGATTGATGTCGATTCGGATGGTGATGGCCTTTACGACACGGGTTACGATGATGGCACGTCACCGCCCACGGATGGCATGACGGATACTTCAACGACGGATTCCACGGCGCCGGCCTATGATCCGACCACGACGGATTCGGATGGTGATTACCTGACGAAATGTTTCTTTCAGGGACCAATCCCATCAGCACGGACACGAACGGCAATGGCTACACGGATTATAACGAGTTTTACGGCAACTACACGGTCGATACCACGGTCAATGGGGCTGGTTATTCGCCCACGGATTGGGATGGCGACGGCTACGCAGATCCGGTCGATCCCGATCCTCTCTCGACGGTCAATGATCCTGACAGCGATGGCGACTACGTGCCGGATTCACAGGACTCCAATCCGTATGATCCCGCCGTGTGGGCTGATTCCAATAACAACGGCATCAATGATGATGCCGAGCTGCCCAATGCTGACACCGACGGTGATGGCATCTCAGACGCCACGGATTCAAATCCCAGCGATCCCTGGATTTACAATGACTGGAACTACACGGGCACCAATGATCAAAACGAAGACTGGGACGGCGATGGGGTGAGCAATCTGCAAGATTCCCACCCGAACTCGAACTGCCTCTGGTGTGACTGGAATAATAATGGCGTCAACGATGATGCGGAAGCTGGTCTCGGCGACAGCGATGGCGATGGTCACCCTGATAACAG
>CANHTV010000226.1 GCA_947463285.1 Verrucomicrobiaceae bacterium
GGCATGGCTGATCCCTTTGAGCCGCAGGAGATCATTGGCAATCCATTTACCCATCTCGATGAGCCTAAAAAGCGGCGTTCTGCCGACAATAGCTTCAAAGATCCTGCGCCAGATCCCCTGAAGCGTTCCATCGCCCTGGCTCAGGAGTTGCGCCGTTTTGAGCGGCTGCTGACCTTTACCAATGAAGTCAGGAATCGTCCTGCTGTCATTCGACTGCTTTCGACGGTGGTGGATCTCACGGCCCATCTGATCTCGGCTTTGCGCCAGTTTTCCCAGGAAAACAAAACCGGCTGGCAATACCTTGTCGTGGATTTGGAGCAGTCACTGCCTCTTTTCAGCGCGGCTCTGAATGCCACGGACAAGCTCATGCAGCACTCCATACCGGGCACGGACCAGCAATGGCTCGCCAATGTGCAGACCAGCCTTCTGAACATCGAGCTGCGGATGCGTGAGTTACTCACCCAGCTGCGCTGAGTGCCTGTGAGAATCATGCCTTGAGAAAGCTGTCTTCGAGGGCGATGAAGGACGCCGCTCTTTTTTTCCGCTCATGTCTGCCGTTACTGAAGTCGCCCGCCGCCGCACCTTTGCCATCATTTCCCACCCGGATGCCGGGAAGACCACGCTCACGGAGAAGCTCCTGCTTTACGGTGGTGCCGTGCAGCTGGCAGGCAGTGTGACCGCTCGCAAGAATCAACGCGCCACCACCTCGGACTGGATGGAGCTGGAAAAACAGCGCGGTATCTCCGTCTCATCCACCGTGCTTCAATTTGAGTATAAAGACTGCGTGGTGAACCTGCTCGACACGCCTGGTCATAAAGACTTCTCCGAAGATACCTATCGCGTGCTCACCGCTGTGGATGCTGCCGTGATGGTCATCGACGCAGGGAAGGGGATCGAGACGCAGACGCTGAAGCTGTTTGAAGTTTGCCGTCGCCGAGGCGTGCCCATTTTCACCTTCATGAACAAGCTGGACCGCCCATCGCGTCCACCCTTGGAGCTGCTTGATGAGCTTGAGCGCGTGCTCGGCATCGCCTCCTGCCCCATGAACTGGCCGCTCGGTGATGGCGTTGATTTCAAAGGCGTCTTTGATCGTGAGTCGAATCAAGTCCATCTCTTTGAGCGCACCGTCGGCGGTATGTTCCGTGCACCGGTGAATGTGAAAGGCATCGAAGATGAAAGCGTCAAAAATGCTCTGCCGCCGCTGGTCTATGCGCGAGTTTGTGAAGAGTTGGAGCTGCTGGAAGGCGGAGGTGCCGAGTTCTCCTTGGAAAAAATCCGGCATGGCCAGCTCACACCCGTTTTCTACGGCAGTGCCATGAACAACTTCGGCGTGCAGATGATGCTGGATCGTTTCCTGGAGCTGGCTCCACCGCCCGCGCCGCGCATGAGTGGTGATGAGATCATCTCTCCTGACACCCCAGGCTTTAGCGGCTTTGTCTTTAAGATCCAGGCGAACATGAACCCGCGTCACCGCGACCATGTGGCCTTCATTCGCATCGTCAGCGGCTGCTTCCAGCGTGACATGAGCGCCATCAATACCCGCACTGGAGCGCGGCTGCGCTTGGGGAACTCCCAGCGTCTCTTTGCTCAGGAGCGTGAAACGGTGAACGAAGCCTGGGCTGGCGACGTCGTCGGCCTCGTGGGGAACTACGGCTTCCTGATTGGCGACACGCTCTCGGAAGATCCTAAGGTAAAGTTTGACGAAATGCCACGCTTTGCGCCGGAGTGTTTCGCCTACCTGCACAACGACAACACCTCGAAGTTTAAACGCTTCCGTGATGGCCTCGATCAGCTTTTGAAGGAAGGTCTGGCCCAGCCCTTTGAGCTGCCAGACGCTGCTGTCCGCATCCCTCTCGTCGGGGTTGTCGGTTCACTTCAGCTGGACGTTTTGAAATACCGTCTTGAATCAGAATACAGTGCCGAAGTGCGCCTGGAGTTTGCTCCCTGGAGCATCGTTCGCTGGTTGCGGGAAAAGCTGCCTTCCGATGCACCCCGCCCAGCTAAAGGCGTCACGCCGCCGAAGCCGAACCTCGTCGCCAGCTATGACACCACCCTGGCCCTTGATGCTCAGGGGAACTGGGTCGCTCTTTTTAGTGACAAAATCAGTGCTGGCTACTTCGAGACGAAGAACGAGGAGAAGTTCGATATCAGTCCGTTTCCCTTTTGATCACTGCAAGATCCGCAGAGCCTCGCGGATGAGTTTGTCAGCGCTGGTGGCGGTATCAAAGCTAGGCTGCTTGACGAGATCATTGATGGCTTTCTGCGCCTCGCTCTGCTTGTAGCCGAGGGCGATCAGGCCCAGCACGGCATCGCTCATGGCTTCCTGCTTCGGATCATGCGTGCCTTTGGCGACGACAGCAGCCTGCCAGGCATCGACGACGCCGACTTTGTCTTTCAGCTCCAAGACAATGCGTTCAGCCGTCTTTTTACCGACCCCCTTGATGCGTGCCAAGGCCGCGGTGTCATTGCGGATGACGGCATCTTTAAAAGCAGACACGGGCATGCCGCTCAAGACTGACAGTGCCATTTTCGGGCCGATGCCGGAGACGCGATCCATCAGCAGGCGGAAGAGATCGCGCTCGTCATTCGTGAAAAAGCCGAACAAAGTATGCTCACGCTCCGTGACGTGATGATGGGTCAGCAGCTTGACCTCACCGCCGATCTGCGGCAGGCGGTCAAAGGTCGTCAGTGGAATGTTAGTGAGGTAACCGACACCGCCGACATCGACGATGGCTTGGTGTGGTATGGATTCGACGAGTTTACCCCGGAGAAAGGCGATCATGCCGTGCATGAAACTGTGGACGGAAGAACACGCAAGTTGAGAGAGTGTGTAAGCAGGTCAAAGAGGTAGAGACTCGTCAAGGTGCTCAAGATGGGTATCGTGGCTCACAGCTTGACTCATCTTTGAAGTTCTCGATGAGTCTCGACGGCGCAGCCTACCATGAAAAAGCTCTTTACCTTCCTCCTGCTCACCAGCGTCACCTGCGCTCAGGAAAAGCCGCAACTTGAGACGCTGCTCATGCTGCCTGAGCCTCGTGCGATGCGGTCTGAGCGCTCCATTATTCCTGAGTCTGCACTTGCTACGGTGCTTTCGCCAGCTCGTGAAATCGTTGGTGTTCCTGGGATCGAGGTGTACTCCAAGGAGGATTTTGCCAAGCTTGGGCTGAGTCCGGAGACCTTTGCAGAGCGGGCCAAAAAGTCTGCCGAGAAGCTGTTGGCAGATGTTCAACCCGAGGTGATCCGTGGTGCAGATGGCCGCGTGGCTTATGCGGTTTATCGGGGAGATCGCCCTGTCATGGCCTCGCTATTGTTGGCCCCTTCCTTGCCGGCTATTTTTGCTGAAATGTTTGGTGATGAGATTTGGGTGGCTTTGCCAGATCGGCATTCCTTGTTTGTTTTTCCAGCCAGACAGGAGGCTGTGGCGGAGTTTGTTGCCGATTTGGCCACTCGTTATCGAGAAGACATCCATGCCGCCAGTCCTGAGATTTTTTCACTTAAAAAAGGTCATGCGCCGCGCGTCGTGGCAGCCTTTGCCGAGTGAGGGCAATCTCTGAAAGACACAATCTCAAAGCGGCATCATCCATTCAGATTTGCCGTTTCGGTGCGTAAGTTAAGCAAAGTCGTTTTTATTTCATCATGTTCACCTTCACCGATAAAGCCGCCGTCACCACCTGTGATGGCATCACGCGCCGCGATTTCCTCTCCGCGGGCACTTTGAGTGCCATTGGCCTCACGATGCCTAGCTTCGCCAAATTGAAGGCGGAAGGCAAGGTGGATGCCAAAAAGAGCAACAAGGCCTGCATCATGATCTTCAACCTCGGTGCGCCCAGCCAGCAGGACCTCTGGGATATGAAGCCGGATGCGCCGAGCGAGATTCGCGGCCCCTTCAAACCGATCCGCACGAAGAGCCATGCCTTTGAGATCTCCGAGATCCTGCCGATGCACGCGAAGATCGCGGACAAATTCAGCCTCGTGCGTTCCTGCTACCACACCGCCGCTGCCGTGCATGACACCGGCCACCAGATGATGCAGACGGGCCGACTTTTCACCGGCGGTGTGAACACGCCGCACGTCGGCAGCGCTCTCGAGTTCCTCCAAGGCCGCCGCAGCGATCTGCCCGCGCACATCATCCTCCCGGAGTCCATGGGCCCCACTGGCGGTAACATGCCACACGGCCAGGACGCCGGCTTTCTCGGCAAGGCGTATGATCCTTTCGTCTTGAATGCGAATCCGTCAGAGAAAGACTTCAAAGTGCCCGATCTGCTGCCGCCGAAGGAAATCAGCGAAGTGCGTCTCGAACGCCGCAAACAGATGCGCGAGTTGGTGGACAGCAGCGTGCGCAATTTCGAATACAGCGAGCAGGCGAAGCTCATGGACAGCAATTTCGAGTCCGCCTACCGTATCATGACCTCCACCGAGGCCCGCGAGGCCTTCGATCTGACGAAGGAGCCGCTCAAAGTGCGCGAGCGCTACGGTTTGAACCGCTTCGGCCAGAGTTGCCTGCTTGCGCGACGTCTCGTCGAGCGTGGCGTGCGCTTTGTCACCGTGAACACCTTCATCACCGTGTTTGGCGAGATCACCTGGGACATCCACGGTTCCAAACCCTTCACCAGCATCGAAGGCATGCGCGATATCGTCGCGCCGATGTATGACCAGGGCTACAGCGCCCTCATTGAAGACCTTTTCCAGCGCGGCATGCTCGACGACACCATGGTCACCTGCCTCGCCGAATTTGGCCGCACGCCTAAGATCAATCCCGCCGGCGGTCGCGACCACTGGCCGAACTGCTGGACCGTGAACTTCGCCGGCGGCGGCGTCAAAGGCGGCGAAGTCATCGGCAAATCCGACGACATCGGCGGCTACCCCACCGAGCGCCCAGTCGCCCCGAAAGAAATCGTCGCCACCATCTACCAAGCCCTCGGCGTCGATCTCCACACCGAACTCCCCGGCCCGCAAGGCAGACCCTATCCCGTTGTCGATTTCGGCACCCAGGCGATCAAGGAGCTGTTTGCGTGAATGCTGACAGGGACCTGTCTTCAACTGGCATGAGAGAATATGTGTTTAATTGGGTTAACCCAAAAAGACGAAAGGGCAAGACGCCTAGATCAACTAGGTTAACCCATTAAGGACATAGTGTCACAGTCACTTTCATCCCCACACCCAATCCTCACTGCTTTCCTCCGATGCTCGAATTCTTCTCCGCTAGTACCCGTATGGTCAATTCTAGGCATGCCATCCTGGAATGCCTAGAAGCCGCCCTCGGAACCGACAAAAAATGCGATCTCGTCATGCTGCACGCTTCGATCGGGCATGATTACTCAGCCTTGGCGGATGAGGTGAGGCGGCAGATTCCTGGCGTGCGCGTGGTGGGGGCCTCATGCTGCGGGATCGTGGGCAGTGAAGGCGTGAGCGAGTCGATGAAGGATGTGGCAATAATGGCGGTCCGCGGGCCGGAACTAGCCGTCGCCCATGTGGACGGCATCTACGGTCATAATGCTTTCGAAAAGGCGGCAGAACTGGCGCTAGAGCTCAAGGCCCGGCAGCCTGGTATCACGATGATTCATTTCCTGGCGTCGGGAATCGACATCGCCAACGACAGAGCCATTGCGGGTATCGAGTCCGTCTTTGGACCGGAGGTGACAATCTTCGGCGCGACCTCATCGGACAACATGCGCGGTGTGATCAGCTATCAGATCGTCGATGATCTGGTTTTGGAGCCTGGCGCGTGGGCAGTCGGATTTGCCGATCCCTCACTCGAGGTGGACACGCAGGCGACGCACGGCTTTCTTGCTGTTGGCGAGCCGATGGTGGTCACTCGAGCCGAAGGCACCCGCATCCTCGAATTGAATGGCCGCCCGGCGTGGCAGGAGTACACCAGCCGACTGGGCCTCGACCCTGAAAAGGCTACCTGTGGCGACTCTATCCCTGTGGGGGCCCTGGCTGAAGAACTTCCTGCCGCTCTGGCAGAAGAGTATGGCAACCCGCACATCCTGCGTGTGGTGACGAAACGGGATGCCGAGGGGGCCATGCACTACGCCACGACGATTCGCGAAGGAACACGGCTCTGGCTCACCGTGCGTGATGAGGAGCGCATCTTCGCCGACATGGACCGCATGATGGCGGCGATGGTGGCGCGGGCTGGCGGGCGCAGGCCGGTGGCCGTTTTCCACGCTGATTGCCTTGCGCGAGGTCGTTTCCTTTTCAATCGCGTGATGAAGGAGGAGTTGGTGGGCCGGATGCAGTTTCCGCTGAGCAGCGACGGTATCGCTCCCCCTTGGCTGGGTATGTATGGCTTTGGCGAGTTCGCGCGGCTGGGCGGCGCCAACACCTACCACAACTACACCACAGCCATCTATGCTATCTACCGCCGCTGAGCCTGCCTCATTCAGACGATGACTGA
>CANHTV010000227.1 GCA_947463285.1 Verrucomicrobiaceae bacterium
GAAACGATTCCCAGGCCAATACATGCGCGCCAGCACATTGAAGTCGTTGATCATTCATACGGCGGACGACATTGGCAATCCTGGCCCCGACTACTTTTACGGCTGGGGACTGATGGATACAAAAGAAGCGGCGGATCAGATCAAACGACATGCTGATAAAGAGAGCTATCGAGGCATTTTAGAAGACCGACTGACGACGGCAGTGCCTGCCAAAATCCACACGTTCACCTGGAACGGTAGCGATCCCATCCGAGTTACCCTGGGCTGGACTGACCCAGCCGGCACCACCTCTTCCGCTAACGACAACCGCGCCAGAGACCTCGTCAATGATCTCAATCTCACAGTCACTGGACCGACCGGCACAACGCATCGCCCCTTTGTCATGCCGTATGTTGGCAACTGGACCAACGCCATGCTTGCAGCCAACGCCGTCAGGGGAGTGAACACGGTCGATAATGTGGAGCAGGTATTGATTTCGACGCCCCCAACCACAGGCTTGTACACGATCACGATTAATCACACCGGAGTGCTCACCAATAATCTTCAGGAATATTCGCTGATCATCTCTGGGCAGACGACGGACGATTTAGACATCACGCCAACAGAAAACTTCGTCACGGCAGGTCCTTTTGGTGGCCCCTTTACCCAGGTCAGCAAGGCTTACACACTGACCAACAGCGCGGCTTCACGCGCACTGAACTGGACGGCAGCCTCCAGCGCCACATGGGTGACGCTTTCACACGCCAATGGCCCTCTTACGGCGGGACAAAGCACCACGCTCACGGCCAGCTTGACAGCTGCCGCCTACAACTTGCCGCAGGGACTTCACACGGCGACACTGACCTTCACCAACACGACTTCAGGCTTCGTAACCACCAGGCTTGTAACGATAGATGCCAAGGCCCATTCGTTCCCGACTATTCAAACATCGCCGCAGCCCGTGACGGTGAATGTTGGCAGCAGCGCTTCATTTAGTGTAGCGGCTTCAGGCGGTGGCTTATCCTATCAATGGCAAAAAGACACGATCAACATTCCTGGGGAGACGGACGCCACCTATACCATCTCGACAACCACAGCCACTGATAACGGAAGCTACCGCTGCATCGTCAGTAACAGTGTCGGTAACATTACTAGCGCCGCAGCAGTCCTTACGGTTATTTCACCGCCGGTAATCACGCAGTCACCCATATCACAAACCGTGGCTGAAGGTCAGAATGTTACCTTCAGCGTTACGGCGACGGGTCTGAGCATGTCCTATCAGTGGCAGAAAAACGGAGTCAACATTCCCCTGGGCATTGCCTCCACACTGACTCTGACGGCTGTCACCACCGCCCAAATGGGCGACTATCGCTGCATTGTTTCCAATACCGCAGGCCAGATACCGAGCCAGGCAGCAGCATTACAGGTCAATGGGAAGCCCACGATCACCATGCAACCAGCTCCGGTAGTAGCGGCTTCTGGTGGAAGCGCACAATTCGAAGTGCAGGCTCTTGGGCCGGACTTGACCTATCAATGGCAGTTCGGCGGTGAGAACATCCCTTTGGCGACCAATCGCACCCTGATGATCAATCCCGTTACCGCAGGCGCTGTCGGCAGTTACCGCTGCTTCGTGAGCAACACTTATGGCTCATCCCTCAGCCAAAGCGGTTCTCTGGTGATCGTCACGGCTCCAAGTCTGATCTCCCCCACAACACCATCGACGCTGAATCTTAGGTTGAATCTGAGGGCCAATTTCAGCGTTAGTGTCGCAGGTCAAAGCCTGACTTATCAATGGCAAAAAGATAGCGTTAATCTCGGCAGCCCCAGCAGTCCCAGCCTGAGCATCCCGACACTGAACGCCAGCCACGGAGGTGTTTACAGATGCCGTATTGTTAATGCTGCGGGGGAAGTTTTCTCGGCTCCCGTGATGCTCAATGTTTTGCTACCTCCCGACATCACCGCACACCCGATGGCACAAACGGTGGAGAATGGCTCCAGCGTGAGCATGAGCGTCACCGCCACGGGCGCCACTCAGTATCAGTGGCTGCTGAATGGCTCCCCGATTGGCGGCGCGAACGCCGCCACTTACAACATCCCTGTGGTATCAACGATCCATCTTGGCAACTACAGCTGTGAAGTCACTAACGCGGGCGGCAGTGTCCGCAGTCAGCGTGCGCTGCTGGCGATTGAGGGTGTGCCCATCATAACTCGCCCACCGTTTCCCGTGCTCGCAGAGATTGGCAGCCCTTTACGGATGGATATGGAGGTTACGGGTGAAGATCTCACTTACGCCTGGAAACGCGGCAGCACGATTCTCTCGCGCAATACAATTTTCGATGCAGGCAATATGACGAAGGCATTGGTGGGCTCCTATGTCGGACAGGTATCAAACAGTCTCCAGACCGTCTCGTCTGCACCAGTGCCCGTCAGTGTCATCGCAGACCTCAGCCCAGCTCTCGATGCTTCGACTATCAAATGGAGTACTTCAGGTCACACATTCTGGAGGCCTGTCACCACCACGACCCAAGCCAATGACGGCAAGGATGCTCTCGCCTCCAGTCCCATGCAGAACAATCAGGAGTGCATTCTCAGCACTCGACTCACTGGGCCATTCCTTCTGAAATGGTGGCAGAAAACGTCCTCAGAAGCTAACAAGGATGAACTCACCGCCTATCTCGACGGAATCGAAGTTTCATCCATCAGCGGTGAAGCTGATTGGACAGAAGCACAGGTCTCCATCCCCGCAGGAACGCATCTGCTCGAATTTATCTACGCCAAGGACGCGGCCATCAGTAACGGTCTGGATCGCGCCTGGCTTGATGGTTTCAGCATCGCCCCAGATTACGCCCCCGCCGGCACTCATACCGAGCGTCTTGTTGCCGCAGGCAGTGACGTCGTGCTCAATGCTGAGTACACAGGCACACCACAATCGTTCCAATGGCGCTTCAACGGAAAAACCATCCGTGGAGCGACCCAGGAAAGCTTGACCCTGAAAAAAATCACCACCGCTCAAGTTGGCCTTTACGACTGCCTGTTGGGAGCCGTCGGAAACGGAGTCAAAATGAGCCAGACAAGTCGCACCACTCAGATTGGTGTCGTCAATGCAGTGAACAAAACCCTTAAAGTCAAAGGTGGCGGCAAGGTCGAGTTTAGCGCCTCAGCCAAAGGAAAAAACCTCAGCTATAAATGGTGGAACGGCAGCCGTGAACTCCGAGGTGAAACTACACCCAGCATTGAAAGAACCTTTCTTCAAACCTTCGACTCGGGGAACTACTTCTGTGAGGTGTCCAATGCAGGCGGCACAGTTACAGCAGGCATCAATACCTTGCACGTCTATGACACAGCTCCTGAAATCACGCTCGAAGAGGTGATGCCCCCCGCCATCGTCAGTGGTTTCTACCGTTACCAGGTCCCCTACAACGAAGCCAGCAGCCGCGTGCCTACACAGTGGAAATCAACCAAGCTGCCGGCAGGACTCAAACTCAATGCGCTCACGGGAGAAATCACGGGCGTGCCAACGACACCGACGACGACGCCATACCCAATCCGTATCACAGCCCTGAATGGCATGGACGATATCGGGCATAGCGTGGATGCCACACTGAACATCTTCGATCTGAATCGTAAGATCGGCAGTTTCATTGCCATTCTACCTCCGCATCCAGTCTTGAATCAAAACCTAGGTGGTCGTCTAGACGTCACTGTCGCAAGCACAGGCAGCTTTAGTGGTTCCCTCAGACTGGGATCGGCCAAACATTCTGTCAGAGGCTTGGTCGCTGCCAGTGTCGAGAATCGAGACCTTGCCTTCGCCTTCGTTCGCATCAGCCGTGGCAAACAACCTGCTTTGGACCTCGAGTTCACGGTCGATGACGCCGAACTGCTCACTTCTGGAGCCCTCAGTGATGGCAGCAACGGGCTGATCTTCTCAGGCTGGCGCAACTCATGGAGCGCCACCAACAGGCCTTCCTCACTTTTAGGCGTCAGTCCTCCCCTAGGTGTTTATCATTTCGGCATGGACATCTCCCCAGATTTTATTGGCTCAGCCTTAAAACCCCAGGGCACAGGTTACGGGACTGTTACGATCCATGGCACCACAGGCATCGCCTCCACAGTGGGGCGACTGGCTGACGGCACCGAATTCCTCGCCGCCGGTTTTGCCGGTCAAGACGGGCAGATCCCCATCTTCGCCATGCCTTACAAAAGCAGCGTTACTGGTGCCCTCGTCGGTGCCCCCACCATCCGCATCGACAGCAATCCCGATGAAAACGAACTCAGTGGCGTGATGCACTGGTGGCGCACTGCCTCCACCTCCAAAACTGAGCGCGTTTATAAGAGTGGTTTTACCGACCCTCTTGCGCTCACCGTCAATGGCTGCCGCTATGTCACGCCGAGTTCACCGAACTTGATTTTGGGCTTGGTGGAAGGCGTGATCCATCCTCTGGATCTCATTTTCCAGCAAGGAGGGATCGGCTCACCACCGCCAGCGCCTAGCATCAATCTTAGCCTGGGCTCGGGCAACCTTATCACAATGCCTGAAGCCTCTGCAAATCCCCGAGGCACCACATTCGTACTCAATGCAGCCAAGGGTAGCTTCAGTGGTAGCTTCACACTGAATGACACCGATCCGCTCGACCTGCGACCACCGCCTGCGGTGCTCAGGACACTGACGCGCAAGGTGAACTACCAGGGCCTGCTTTTCCGTGATCCTGCGGGATGGAAAGGCGCAGGTTATTTCCTCCTACCTGAACTGCCAGATGCCACTGGTGAAACCATCGGCAGCATACCTACCCAGTCGGGCCAAGTGCTGCTTCTGCCGCCTGAACCTGCCCCATAGGAATAGCGTCAGCCGCGCTTCAAACCCGCCACCAGCTTCTCCCCCGCCGCACGCAGCGTTTCCTCTTTTTTAGCGAAGTGGAAACGAATGTAGCGGTGCTCTGGCTCGCGGAAGAAACTGCTTCCAGGCACACCCGTGATGCCGACTTCCTTCGTCATCCACTCCGCAGCTTCGGTGTCCGTTTTGAAGCCGAGAGATGAGATGTCCAATAGCGTGTAGTAAGCCCCCTGAGGCTCAGTGAATGGCAGGCCGGTCTGGCGCAGGTAATCCAAGAATAGATCTCGCTTCACATCATACTCACGCTGCAAGTCCGTGTAGTAGCTGTCTGGAAACTCCAGCGCCGTCACGGCAGCCTCCTGCAAGGGCGCTGCGGCCCCGACGGTCAGAAAATCATGCACCTTTCTCGCCCTGGAAATCAGATGCTCCGGTGCAAAGACATGCCCAAGTCGCCAACCGGTGATCGAGTAAGTCTTCGAAAGCGAGCCGCAGCTCAGCGTGCGCTCCCACATTCCCGGTAGCGTTGCAAAGTAGGTATGCTCATGCGGTGCATAGACGATGTGCTCATACACCTCATCCATCAGCACAAAGGTATCGTATTCCTCAGCCAATCCGGCGATAAAGAGCAGCTCCTCACGGGTGAAAACCTTGCCGCTCGGGTTGGCAGGATTACAGATCACGATGGCTTTTACACCGCTGGCAAAGGCCTGACGTAGCTCTTCTCGATCAAAGGTAAAGTCAGGTGCCCGCAGTGGCACATGCACGGGAATTGCTCCCGTCAGGATCGCATCAGCCGCATAGTTTTCATAGAAGGGTGAAAACACGATCACCTTATCCCCCGGATCACAGGCTGTCATCATCGACACCATCATCGCCTCCGTGCTGCCACAAGTCACCACGAGGTGCCGATCAGGATCAATCTCCAGTCCACTGAAAAGCTGATGCTTCTTTGCCAGTGCCTGTCTGAAACGCGGCGCACCCCAAGTCACTGCATACTGATGAAACGGCCCGCGGATCGCCACCTCCAGCGCATCAATCAGCTTTACCGGAGGATCAAAGTCCGGAAATCCCTGAGCCAGATTGATGGAACCATGGCGATTCGACAAACGCGTCATCTCACGGATGACAGATTCAGTAAAGACTTCGAGACGGCGGGCAGGTTGAGGCATGGCGAGCTAATATTTTAAAACAATTTCAGCCAAAGCACAGCTACGAGACAAACACTTTTTCACCAGTGGTTCACTCCGGTCAGCATGAAGATAGGCGCTATCTCGCCAAGAATGGTTAACATCAATCGTCGCGAGTCTGGTATGCGGGATTTAAGGAAACGCAGCGCGCATATGCCCTTAATTAGAATTACGAAAAGATCAAGCAACCTGCATGATGCTTGGTTTTATGATTAAGGGCGCCTCTGGAAACCTCAAATCCCCAGGTAGCGCGTTGAAGAATGGGAAACGCGAGCCCTGTCGCTCGAAGGCAGAGGCATCGTCGCCCGCGAAGGCAGCATCGTAGATGCCAGTTTTGTGGACGCCC
>CANHTV010000228.1 GCA_947463285.1 Verrucomicrobiaceae bacterium
AGATGATAGCAGGCCGCTAGAATCCGCGTCCTTTACCGGCCCAACCAACTGATAAATCGTTTCATTGTGACTCCGTCAATCCTACTCACTCAAGGCATTCAGATCTCCATCGTTCTCGCCATCGTTGGCCTGGCTTTTGCGATTCTACTCATCCGCAAAATTCTCGCAGCCTCGCCGGGCAATGATAAAATGGCCCTGATCGGCGGAGCCATCCAGCAGGGCGCCAAAGCCTACATGAGCCGCCAGATCCGAGCGGTAAGCATCATCGCCGTGATCGTTTTCGCCATCGTATGGTATGTGCGCGGTGGCGCGGCAAGTGCCGGTTTCGTGATCGGTGCCGTCTGCTCCATGATCGCTGGCTACATCGGCATGATGATCGCCGTGCGTGCCAACGTCCGCACCGCCTGGGCCGCCAGCACAGGTTCGCATCCCGCGCTTAAGATCGCTTTCAACGGTGGTGCCGTCACCGGTTTGCTCGTGGTGGCGCTGGGACTGCTTTCCGTTGGAGTTTTTTACCTGATCATGGTGAAAATGGGCAGTGTGAAAGCTGCCATTGATGCCCTCGTAGGTCTTGCTCTAGGCAGTTCCTTGATCTCCGTTTTCGCCCGTCTCGGCGGTGGTATCTACACGAAGGCCGCGGACGTGGGCGCTGACCTCGTCGGCAAGATCGAGCAGAACTTGAACGAAGACGATCCGCGTAACCCAGCGACCATCGCGGACAACGTCGGCGACAATGTCGGTGACTGCGCAGGCATGGCTGCTGACGTTTTTGAAACCTACGCCGTCAGCCTCATCGGTGGCGTGCTCGTCGGCCATCTGACCAGCGCTGATCACAACGAAGCCGTGTTAGTGTATCCCTTCGTCCTCTGCGGCCTCTCCATTCTGTCTTCACTACTCGGCATCGGCTGGGTGAATTTTGTAAAGCAGAATGCCACCGCATCCTTGGTGAGTGGCGTCGCCGTTTCCGGCATCGTATCAGCCTTCCTCTTTAAATGGGCGACCGGAGCCATGTTCCCCGCCGCTGTCGTTATGTCAGGTAAGTCTGTCACAGCAGACAGCCTATTCTATTGCGCGCTGATCGGACTGCTCCTGACCTTTGTGGTCGTCTGGATCACCAATTACTTCACCAGTACTGCCCACGCCCCCGTGCGCCGCATTGCCAAGGCCTCTGAAACGGGTCACGCCACCAATATTATCGCTGGTATCAGCGTCGGTCACCACGCCACCCTGCTGCCCGTGCTCGCCATCTCCGCCTCCATCTGGTTTTGCTGGGATCTTGGCGGCCTTTACGGCATCGCCGTCGCAGTCGTCTCTATGCTCAGCCTCAGCGGCATCATCATCTCTCTTGATGCCTTCGGCCCCATCACCGACAACGCTGGCGGTATCGCCGTCATGTCCGGTCTGCCTGAAGAAGTTCGTAAGATCACTGATGAACTCGACGCTGTGGGCAACACCATGAAAGCCGTCACCAAAGGTTACGCCATCGCCTCAGCCGGCCTCGCCGCCATGGTGCTTTTCGGCAGCTATGTGGAAGAAGTGAAAGCCTTCCTCAGCCTCAAGGTGATCGCCTTTGACCTTATGAATCCTCAAGTCATCATTGGCATGTTCATCGGAGGTCTGCTTCCCTACCTTTTCACCGCCTTTGGCATGGACGCCGTCGGCAATGCCGCAGGTGCAGTCGTGCGTGAAGTACGTCGCCAAATCACCGCCAAGCCAGGCATCCTGACCGGTCACGACACTCCTGAATACGGTCAATGCGTGGACATCGTCACCAAAGCTGCGCTTCAGCAGATGATCGTGCCAGCCCTGCTGCCCATCGTGTTTGTCGTAGGCGTCGCCTTCCTTGGTAAAGAAGCCCTCGGTGGTCTGCTCATCGGCACCATCGTCACCGGTCTTTTTGTCGGCATCGCTATGACAAGCGCCGGTGGTGCTTGGGATAACGCCAAGAAATACGTCGAAGAAGGTCATCATGGCGGCAAAGGCAGCTTTGCCCACGCCGCAGCTGTCACTGGCGACACTGTTGGTGATCCCTACAAAGACACCTCAGGCCCAGCCGTGAACCCCATGATCAAGGTTGTGAACGTTCTCGCTATCCTCGTTATCCCACTATTCTTCAAATAATACCCGATCAGTGGATTGATCCCATTCCGAGGCCGATGCTGAAAAGGATCGGCCTCAATTTTTGGCAGCCGCTTTGTTTCTCGCTAGACGCCATTGATGGCGATTGTTGCCGACCCACTCCATCAAAGCCCGCTCAAACCCCACATCCCGCCCGGCCTTTTCACTGACCAGCCATTTGTGCTTCAGGATCTGTTCTAGTTCAGCCTGAAACTCAAGATAAGGACTGCGGGGACTCGGAGAAGGTGTGGCCATGGTCGGAAGAATAAAGAGTGGCACCAATGACCCAAGCTGAAGCTCAAAAGCAAGGCCGAGGAGTAAGCAATAAAGAGTCGGCATTACATAAGCCCTTAGTTCATAGAAACTCTCAGAGTGAGCAATTACCTAACTCCCTGGTTTGGCTTCGCCTCCAAGATACCGCTCATCACGGCAAGGAAGGGTTCAACTAGAAAGACATTGGCTGGCTTCGTTCCTCGCAGCTATGCCCCCCTTTGTGTTTTTCACTTCGCTTGCAAACCTTGCGCGTATTTCCTCACTGCTTTGACTCCATCCTTGAGTGCAATGTCCAATGCCTCTTGTAGGTTGATGTCGTCAGCGACGGCTTCAAGTCCGCGAATTGCCAGCCTGCGAATGCGTTGGTCTTCGTTTGCCACTGCGGAAGTAAACACCTTTGTCCCATCACATGCCTATGACCCAAAGTCGATAAGGGCAAAAATAGATTCCTTTAAGAGCTCTTGTTTCGATGATGCGGAGATTAGCACCGGGTATCGATGTGGCCGCAGGCACGCCTATCCAGTAAAGTGCGCCCAGCGTGCGAATCACAACCGTTCTATTTGGGTCCCAAGCCCATTGATCAACCGAAGAACTACTTGACCTGCGGTCGCCAGATTCCAACGGCATTCGTCAAGGACTGCGTGATTGTTAGCCCCAACACTGTCGAGATACTTGGAAGAGTTGTTGATTATTGGGAGAATATTCAAGTACACCCACTGGATGGGTAAAGTGACGCGTAGAACGCAGTGTAAAGGTTAAAGTTAGAAAAGACCAATCCAACAGTTCATCTAATTCTATTGGTTGCCTCGCTTAGTTGGCCCGTGGGTTTTAATCGACCACGGCAAACGAGCGAAATTGCCTGCGCAGCAGGCCTTCTACAACTGCAAACGGCTCCCCAGAAGTTCCTGTCGTTGCAGCTGTCGCAGACCTGCTCATGATGACGCCATGCCGCTGCTACCACTCCATCAAGCCCACGATCCACGCGCTCTTTTGAGGCGTTGGCGTGCTGTGGCTGGGCAGACGGGGCTGAAGATTCGTACCTTGACCGAGGTGGCGGGTGAAAAGATCCTCTACTTGGAATCACCTCCTTGGCAGGAGAATGGAGGCACGCTTTATCTCTCCAGCGGTGTGCATGGCGATGAAGCCGCTGCGGCCTGGGGCCTGCTGATATGGGTGGAACGTAATCTGGAAGTGCTGCGCAAAGGTCGCTTCCTCATCTTTCCCTGCCTAAATCCCCATGGCCTGCGCCATAACACACGCACGGATCATCGCGGTCATGATTTAAACCGCTGCTTCCATCTGGATGATGATCCCGTCTGCGGCCCGTGGCGTCAGCTCATCCAGCAACAGCCGTTGCGGCTCGGCCTGTGTCTGCATGAGGATTACGATGCCCAAGGCTGCTATGTCTATGAGCTCGGCCCCAAGGCCAGAGCGATGTCTCAACGCATCATGCAGAACGCTAAGCTGCGCATCCCGGCCGATCAACGGACCAGCATCGACGGCAGTCGCGCGCAGGACGGCATCATCCGCAGGAGCACCCTGCCCCAGCATCTTCCGGGGATGCCGGAGGCTATCGTCCTGTGGCAGCTCGGCTGTGCTGTGACGCTGACCTTTGAAACACCGTCCGAGTTTGGCTTCGACGAACGCGTGGAATCACAGGTCGCTTTTATCGAAAGCACCCTCACTATGTTGAACCAGCCATGAAGCGCCTTTTTCCAGGCCTGATGATCTTACTGACGCTGTTAATGACAGCCTGTCAGTCCGTCATTTTGCTGAGGCCGGATCATACCGCCCTGGGCAGGACCGAATGGGTAAGCGAAGATGGCAAAGCCATGCCCTACAAGGTCTGGCGGCCCGCAGGCGGAAACAAAGTACGCGGAGTGGTCATCGCCGTGCATGGCCTCAGCGGTGCGGCCTCAGACTTCTGGCTGCTGGGTGAAACACTGCCAAAGCAGGGCTACATCGTCTATGCCTACGAGTTGCGCGGCCAGGGTAATGACCCCATCCGCTCCAATCGCGGCGACATCCGCTCCGCCGATGAATGGACCCGAGATCTGGCCACCTTTCATGGCCTCGTGCAGAGGCAGCATCGCGGGCGTCCCGTGTTTTGGTATGGTGAAAGTCTCGGCAGCCTGATCTGCCTCCACACCGCAGCCCGCGATCACGGGCCGAAGCCCAGAGGCCTGATCCTGGCATCGCCCGTGGCGGGGCTGCGCATGACGGTCTCAGGCTTTCAGCGATGGATGCTGGAAACTGCGGCCAAACTCTCGCCAAAGTCGCGCTTCTCCCTCGGTGATCTGGCGGGGGTCGATGAAAAAAACATCCAAGTCACCAGCACCACCACGCATGGCGAGCAGATGGCGATCACGCCCCATCACATCAGTCAGTTTAGCCTGCGACTGCTGACAGAGATCGGCCGACTGATGGACAGCAACGCCGGAGCGGCCAAGGAAACCAAAATGCCGGCGCTTTTCCTGGCCACGCCGAATGACATCCTCTCCTCCGCCGAACAGGTGCGGACCTTGTTTGATCAGGTGAGCTCAAGAAAAAAGACCCTGCTCTGGTACACCCGCAGCCATCATCTGCTGCTGCATGACGTGCAGAGGCAGGAGGTCTGCACCGATCTGCTCCAGTGGCTGGAGAAACACCGCTGATCACTCCTTGCCCAGGGCCTGTTTCACGATGCGCTCAGAGTTCGTGATGGGCAGCGAGTAGTGGCCCTCGTCCTCCAGCCAATGCGTGGTCACTTGCGGCAGCAGGGCAGAGATCTGCTCACTGTATTTCCAGGAAATATTGCGGTCATCCTTGCCATGCCAGAGATGGATCAGCGAGTCCGCCGCACTGATCTCTTCAGCGATGGTCGGTCCGGCGACCCACCTGAGATGATTTTTCCCAGACGCATCAGCAGACCCAGAACCGAGGGAAAGACATGGCACAGGCGGATCATCAGGCGATAGCCCCAGAACATGTGATCGTAGCCTAGAAACGTTAGTGGCGGCGCACCACAGACGATGGTGGAGCTCAGCACCCGCTTCGGCATTGCCACCACGGCGGCGAAAACATAGGGGCCACCGCCAGACCAGCCCATCAGGTGAAACTTCTCCGCGCCGACATGCGCCGCGAGCTGCTCCATCAGCTCCGGCCAGTCAGACAGACGACGGTTTGGCTGATAATCCGACAAACCGATGCCCGGCCTGCCTGGAAAGATCAGGCGCAGACCGTGACGCTTCGCCACCTCATCCATCAAAGCTCCCTGCACCCGCGCGCTCGGCCAGCCATGAAAGTAAAACATGGGCACCCCCTGCGGATCACCATGCTCAGCATAACCGAGTGTCAGGCCATTTTTGAGCGTGCCTGAGTGATCAGACATTCTTAAAGCAACAGGGGGAGGATGAATGTGGAAGCGTTCGGAAAGGATCAAAGACTCTTTTCACCCAAGAGGATGCTGCTGCTAGGAACGGCATCTTGTTTCAGGCCAAATTCCTTCACCGCTTTCTCCTGAAGATGGGCCACGGCCTCCTCCACGCTGTCTGTCCAGCAGATGAGATCAATGTCCTCCGGGCTGATGGTGCTGCCTTTGACCATGTGATCAATAAGCTGACGCATCTCCGCCCAGAACTCTGTGCCCATGACGACGACGGGGAAATTGCGCACCTTTTTCGTCTGAATCAACGTGAGTGCCTCAAACATTTCATCCAAGGTACCAAAGCCACCAGGCATGATGATGAAACCGTAGCTGTATTTCGTGAGCAGCACCTTGCGCACAAAGAAGTAATCCATCGTCACCCAGCGATCCAGGTAAGGATTGTGCTTCTGCTCGAAAGGCAGACGGATGTTACATCCCACACTACGTCCGCCGACATCCTTGGCCCCACGATTCGCCGCCTCCATGATCCCGGGGCCACCACCCGTCATCACCGTGAATCCCAGCTTGGCGATGGC
>CANHTV010000229.1 GCA_947463285.1 Verrucomicrobiaceae bacterium
AAATCTTTAACTGGACCTACACGGACGAACAGCGTGCCAAGGAAGCGTTTGCAGAGAACAAACCCGGCCAATGGAACCCGTATGGGGCGCTGCCACAGATGAGGCTGCTGACTTACCAGATGCCGGATGAACTGGTGGCGATCGCAAGCGCAGGGGAGTTTGACGAGTTTGATCTGAATGCCTTCTTTGAGGCCTCGGGCGATGGGAAGAAGGCGCAGTTCAAGCACAAGAGTGATGTGCAGAAGTGGCTGGACATCATCCGTGGCGCTTATGCCCCCAAGGCGGCAGAGTTTCTCAAGACTGGGACGCGGCCACCCTTCCCGTATTCCGACGTGCGCCTGTTGCCCCATCTACAGCACTCATTCTGGTTCCTGCCTAACGTGGCAGCCTGCAATGCGATGGCAAATTTGCTGACTGAAAAGCATAATGTCTTTTGGCATGACTACGATGCGCTTGTCTCCGCTGGAACTGCGGCAGGTATCGGGCTGGAAGCACTGCCACCGGTGCGCAAGGCTATCGGCAGTGGTTTTGACACGAAGACGATCACCCTGTCTTGCGGCAAACTCACCACGGGCGTCACTGTGCCGCAATGGTCTTCTATTTTGATGCTGCGTAATTTGAAGTCGCCAGAGACATACTTTCAGGCGGCGTTTCGTGTGCAGTCGCCGTGGTCAATCAAGAACCCGAACGGCGATAACCCGAACGAGGAGGAAATTCTCAAGCCGGTGTGTTTCGTCTTCGACTTTGCGCCGACACGGGCGCTGCGGCAGCTCTCTGAATACGGTATCGGACTTTCGCCGAACGAGCCGAACCCCGAGAACGCGGTGAAGGACCTCGTGTCCTTCCTTCCGGTGCTGGCCTACGACGGTGCAAACATGACGCAGATCGACGCCGGGGGCATCCTGGACATCGCGATGGCTGGTACCTCGGCCACGTTACTGGCCCGCAAGTGGGAGAGCGCTCTACTCGTGAACGTGGATAACGACACGCTGCGCCGTATCCTCGACAACGAAGAAGCCATGGAAGCCGTAGGACGCATCGAAGGCTGGCGCGCGCTCGGTGACAACGTCATCGAAACGATCATCAACAAGAGTGACCGGATTAAGGCACTCAAAAACAAGGCTAAGGAAAAAGAACTCACGAAGAAAGAGAAGAAGGAGCTTTCAGACGAGGAGAAGGAGTTCAAATCCAAACGCAAACTGGTGCAGGAGAAGCTAATCAAGTTTGCAACGCGAATCCCGGCGTTCATGTATCTGACCGACTTCCGCGAGAACACGCTGCAAGACGTGATCACCAAAATCGAGCCCGAATTGTTCCAGACCGTCACGGGGCTGACGGTGAAGGATTTTCATCTGCTGGTTCGGCTAAAGGTCTTCAACACCGAGCACATGAATCAGGCCGTGTTTGCCTTCCGGCGCTATGAAGATGCTTCACTGAGATACACCGGCATTGAAAGTCATGTGGGGCTGACTCACTACGGGCTTTACGATACCGTGGTGGCGCGGGAGTGATGAGTGCCTTTTGAATGCCTAGACATGAACTCCGAAACAACCTTAGCCGCCTATCAACGGGCCTGCCGCCGCTACCTGGAGCTGCAGGCCGTCGAAGATGTGCATGAGCGCATCCGGCAGCGCCGCGAGTATCAAATAGAATGTGAGGCTATCTTTGCCCGCTTGCGTGCAGACGCGGACTCATCTGACCCGGCAGTATGGTTTGCTCTGGGGGATGCCTACTCCCGTGGATGGGGAACGAAGGATGAAGAAGAGCAAACGCGGGCATGGTTTCGAAAAGCTGCCGATGCGGGACATACAAGGGCTATGGTGCGCCTAGGGAACTTGTTCAACCGACCGGCTCCGGATGGAGCGCCAACCGAGGCTGTAAGTTTGTTCAGACGTGCCGCCCAGCTCGGTGATGCCAGAGGCATGGTCTATCTGGGCTTTGCCTATCGTGAGGGAATTGGTGTGGTCTGTGACTACGAGGAAGCGGTCAATTGGTTCATCAAAGCCGTGGAAGCTGGTGACGGGCATTCGATGATTCATGTGGGCCGCATGTATGCTTTGCAACTCCGTGCTCCTGAGGAGGCGCTGAAATGGTTCCTGCGTGCTGCCGAAGCTGGATACAAAGAGAGCTACGTACTTCTGGCATTGCTTTACGAAAATCGGAAATCAACTCTGTATGATGCAGTGCAGGCCGTACACTGGTATCGCCGTGTTGCCGAAGGTTCTGGAGGCAGCAAAGATCGGGCTATGCTGGCGTTGGCCCATTTTTGCCGGAACGGCGAGGGCACAGCTCACGACCCTGTGGAAGCAAAAGCATGGCTCCATAAAGTCATCGAAAGTGCGCCACCCAAGTCCGCTTTCCATCGAGAAGCCAGAGCCTTGCTACCCAAGTGGGAGACGGAGATGCTTTAACCCTCGCGACTAAACCTGCGCCCCCAAAACCATGGGCAACCCCGCCTACCCCCTCGAACTCTTCCTCCGCGTAATCACCGTGAGTCTAGAGAAGATTAAGATCGTGGATGAGCTGCCGAAGCTGGATATCGCTGCTTAAAGTTGAACTGAAACCGCCCACTCCCGAAAGCCTTATACCTGATGTCCTCACAACCTCGCAAACGGTCAAAACCTAAGTCTCAGCTTCCGAAGCCACAGCCAAGGCAGGCATCTTCAAACCCAATAAGTCCCCCACCGGTAAGCTCAGCTAGAAGTGAAGACATTCGCGTGGGGGCATACTTGTGGCGCATTCTGGACGTCTCCTTGCTGCTCGCGGTTATAACATTCGCATTTTGGATTGGCGGTTTGAACACTCAGGTAGCCGAACAAAAAGAAAAACTTAAAGACATCGAATCAAAGGCTACGAACGATTTCAAAGACCTCAGCGCTAAGATCAAGAGTGACATCAAGGAAATCGAAACACAAATCACCAACGGTGGGATTTTAGCGCGGAGATATCAGGGCGACCAAAGCGACCTGCATCGTCGGCGTCAGTTTCAGTTCATGACCCCTTCGGCTGAGACTTGGGCGTCCAAAGAATCTTTTTATAATGCGTCACCAGCGCAAAATGGAGGGCAGACGATATATATTGAGGACTTCCGCTGGCAGCAAGTGGCCGAAGCAAGAATTGAGGAATTTGGACGGGAGATTATTTCAAAGGGCTTCACTAAGGGGTGGCGACGCTATCCATATGCAGGACAAGGTCGGTACAGAGACGTAGGGTGGTGGTGGGTAGTGACTGTCGACGACAGTTTTAACGTTGACCGTTTTGTCGATTACTACCGACAGTTTTGGGGCACTAATGAAATGTACGTCGAAGAATTTGAGGCAAGAAGCGATGTGATGCCAGATGGGGTGATTCCACATCCTGTTTTGCCTAACGAATCCACCCATCTGCCGGGTAAGTAGGCGCGGACTCATTATAGGCCTGCTGCTCTGAGCTTATTCAGCAGATCGAGCTGACGCTCGCCCATCCGGTCCCGTTTCCCAATGTTCAGCCGCAGCGGCATGAGCTCCAGATTGGCGATGACGGGAGTGGGGAATGATGAAGGCCGTTGGAACCACGGATCGGACACGGAGATGGTCACTCATGAATGCCCCCATTGAAGCGGGATGAGTGGTTCCTGGCTGCCTGCGTTCCTCATGGGAAGGCTGGCTGAATGCGGACGGTTCATCCTTCGCAGTCTTTGGCGGCGTGGAATGGAACGGAGCATGGACAGGCGGTTTCGGGAACGTGCGATAAGACCTGAAGAGCCTCCGGCTCAATCACGCCGACCGGTGGGAGTTGCGGCGGCGTGACACCCGCCCAGCTCACGGCGGCTACTTCTTGGCGTCTTCCACGGCGTCGCGGATTTTCTCGCCGGGGCGCTGGTCGAGGGCGTCGTCGATTTTGTCGCCTATTTTCTCGCCCGTGGTTTTCTCGCGGCAGGCTGGCAGAGCGGCCAGGGTGAGGAGGGCGAAGGGGAGCAGGAGGGCGAAGGGGAGCAGGAGGAGGATGTTTTTCATGGGGTCAAAGAGGGGCTGGGTCTGGCTGGGGAGGCAGGAGGCCGTTCATCCTTCGCAGCAGCCTGCTAAGGAGAACGGATAGTTGGCTGAACGGAACCGACCGGCGACGAGCAGGAAGAGATTTGGAGTGGAGGAGACGAGGAGCCGAGCACGGTGGTTCAGTGCGAGACAACCGAAGCGCCGCGAAGATAACCTGCCGCAGGCAGCCCGAAGGGTGAGCTCCGCGAATCAACGTGGGGCCTGAGCGAGTCAAACGGGAGGCTGGAGACTGCCGGGGCAGCCGGACCGCGTGTTAGCAACGGAACCGCTCACGAATCGTGGGTTCCTGGCGGTGATGTGACAGCCCGAGCATGCAACCGAGGGTGAGATCAGACGGATGAGACGGATCTCGGAAAATTCGGGCTTGTCAGAGCGCGGTGCTCCAGCTAAAACGCGGCTGCGAACCCAGCGCCTGATGACCCTGGCCGCCCAAGGCGGCGGTTGCGCCCGAGCGGCGGTTACCGGGAGCTGCGAAGCTTCCAAACCAGCACGCTCATCTACGATGGCACCTGGTCCTTCTGCGAGTGCTTCATCGCCCGCCGCAGCCGCACGCATGACCTGATGGTGCAGGCCGCCTGCAGCGGCAGGCAGAATATCGCTGAGGGAAACCGCGCCGGAGCCGTGAGTAGCAAGTTCGCGCTGGAACTGACGAACTGGGCCCGCGCCAGCCAGGAGGAGCTGCTGCTGGATTTCCAAGACTACCTTGCGCCAGTGCAAGCTGCCGCTGTGGCCCCAAGACAGTCCTGAAGCCAGTGCTATGAGAACGCTGGGGCGGAAGATCGGTACCCGGAAAGATCAGACACGGTCGGATGCGTCGGAGCGGACGGATCTGTCCCAGAAGACGGATCGTGACTTCCCGAAGTGCCCGCAGTGCGGGAAGCTCATGACGCTGTGCACGGCGCGGCAGGGGAAGAACCAAGGTAGCCAGTTCTGGGGCTGCACGGGTTACCCCGACTGCAAAGGCGCGGTGCCGCTGGATACGCCTGCGCCATGAGCGAAAGGGAGTGATTGATCTATTCAGGAAGGAACACTAAACTCGCGCCATGTCTGACCCCGATATCAAAGTCCTCGAAAGTCAGTTTCCCGCCGTCTCCGGGCAGGCCTTTGCCGCTGCGGGTGAGCAGGTGCTGGCTTCGGGATAAAGTATCTTGCAGTCCGAGGGCGGGTTTGTGGTCCGGGTGTATCCTGACGGTCGCGAAGAAATGGTGAAGCAGATTGAGCCGCCGATCCGAGTCAAATCCGGCACCATCGACACCCTGCGATGATCCCTGAGACGCGCAGGCTACGCATGTTTGCTGGGCCCAACGGGTCCGGGAAAAGTGTACACAGAACCGAGTCATCGCTCTGTTTACCGACAAGGCACGACCCGATTGTCTCGGCTAAGACTACCTCGGCGAAAGGAACAAGCGGGAGAACAACCGCTGCATTGAGGTGGAGCTGCTTCGAACGAATCTGAGCAAGCGTGGCTACTCCGACGCTGTGCAAAAGCTGATGGCTGCTGCGGATGCCACGGGCGTGACACTCTACCAGGCCAACGCTCGCGCAGCGAGAGCTTCCGAAGGTGGAGATAGGGACATCACTCCGTGGAGTGCAACGGGCTGCTTCTGGGGAGGGCAGGGGAGGTCAGACCACGGTGCCTTTGTTGCCGCTCTTCTTTTTGCGCGGTTTGCTGTTGCTGCCGGGGATGCCTTCGTCCTGAAGAATGGTGTCCTGGGGCAGGGGAGCGGCTTCGGATTCGGGCTGGGGTTCCGGTTCGGAATAGGGGGTTTCCTGCTGGTAGAGCTTGAGGCGGCCTTGGAACTCGGCTTCGAGTGACTTGCGCTCTTCCTCGCTGATTTCTTTGTCTTCGGGCAACAGGGCCAGGGCGCGTTTCTGCCACAGGATGGCTTCGAGGAACTCGCCGTTGCGGGCGAGGCAGGCCGCTTTGGTGTCGATCATTTCGTAGCGCTGATCTTCTCCGGCTTCGTCCATGACTCGCAGAGCGCGGGTGGCAAACTGAACGGCGAGTTCGCCATGTTGCAGGCTTTCTTCAGGGCAGGTGGCGAGGAACCAAGCGAGGTTGTTGGCGGCCCAGGGATCATCACTCTTGGCGGCTCGTTGATACCAGGCTCCGGCACGGCGAAAGTCGAGCGGCACGCCGACGCCGGTGTAGTAAAGATTTGCGATCCGTCCCATGGCCTGCACGTGGTCCTGCTGAGCGGCGCGGAGGTAAAGCAGTGCGGCTTTGGATGGGTTTTTAGCGGTGCCGACGCCGCGCTCCATCTTGGC
>CANHTV010000230.1 GCA_947463285.1 Verrucomicrobiaceae bacterium
AGCTTCCTCGAGCGCGTCTTCAACGGCCGCCTCACGCCTTTCGTTGCCGGGATGATGGAGCGTGAAGAAGTCTCGAAAGACGACCTTGCTGCCCTTCGTGAGATGCTGAATCAGGCCGAATAAAACTCAAAAAGTAATCTGCCACATCCATGAATGCCGACGATCGCCAACTCGCATCCCTCCTTGCCCATTTCTCATCCATGGTTCGCGTCTCCGCTCCGCAGATCGTCCTCACCGCCCCCGGCACCACGCCCGCCGTCGTCGGCATTCGCCAGCCGCAGATCCTCCTCCCGGATGACTGGCAGAGCCGTTTTGATCAGCGCAGCCTGCGCCATGTCCTGCTCCACGAGTTGATGCATGTGAAGCAGAGCGACCTCCTCTGGAACTGGGCAGCCACCGCCGTGCAGGCTCTGCATTGGTTCAATCCGCTCGTATGGTTCGTCGTGTCACGCTTCCAGGCCGATCGGGAGCTGCGTTGCGATGCCGGCGCGCTCGCCATTCTCGCGCCTTCCGAGCGGCTCGACTACGGCCACACGCTGCTGCGCATTCAGGAAACCTTCTTCGCACCACCAGCCATCGCAGGGTTGGCTCCGTGCGTGCGTAACCACTCCACCCTCCGCCAACGCATCCTCATGATCGCCACCCCAACCACCCGCCAGCCCCTGATTCAGGCCCTGCTCGTCCTCACGCTCAGCGTGCTGGTCGGCTACTCCTTCACCACCGCCCGCGCCGCCGAAAAAGAAGTCCCGCCAAAAGTTCGCGAAGGCTCCACCACCAAAAAAGATCCGTCGGATCCGTCAGATCAAAAAAAGCCCGCCATGCGTGAAAGTGAGGCGGGCACTCCTGCCCGCCAAGGCGACCGCGAAAGCGGCAAACCCAGCGCCGAACGCGACGGCACCCGCAAACCCGGCCCTCGCGATGGCGAAAAACCGCGCACCGGCTCTCGCGACGGCGAAGGCATGAAAAAAGACGGTGAACGCAATGGCGAAGGCCGCAAGCCCTCCGCCGAATCCGGCCAAAAGCCCCGCAAAGGCGATGGTGATCGCTCCACCACCGCCTCCGGCGAACTCATCACCCTCAAAGTCATCGACGGCGGCGAAACCGTCCTCATCGGCGACGAAAAAGTCCCCATGAATCGCCTCCGCGGCTTCCTCAGCCATTTCCTGCCCGAGCACCCTGGAGCCAAGATCATTGTCTACGGCGATGCCAACACGCTCAAGGCGCTTCATTACACCGTCGATGCAGTGCGTGATAACGGGAACAAGAACGTGCGCATTGCGGATCAATAAGATTGGCGTTTCTGAACACGAGTTCATTCAATATCGAGAGATCACTCATCCTCAAGCTCATGAAAAGTGCCCTAATCTTCTTCTCTCTCGTATTCTCCGTTAACGCCACCACACCAGGTGAAACAATCTCGGCGCTGAGCAAAGCCGTCGCCTTCTACCACTCGAAAGCGGCAGCCCACGGCGGTTACGTTTACCGCTATAGCGCCGATTTCACGCTGCGTGAAGCCGAAGGCATCCCCGGCCCCGACACGATCTGGATTCAGCCGCCGGGCACGCCCGCAGTGGGGATGGCGATGCTGGATGCTTACGAGACTACGAAGGACGAAAAATGCCTCGCCGCCGCGGTGGAGGCCGCGCGATGTGTTTCGCGCACGCAGCTCGCTTCGGGCGGTTGGGACTACTCGGGCCATTTCGATGCCAAGGGCCGCGAATCGAAGAATTACTGCCGCAAAACCGATGGCACGGCCATTCCACGCACGCAGACCATCTCGCGCGAAGCTGGCTGGCACATGTGGCGTCGTCAGGACAAGAAAAACTACGCCACCTACGACGACGATGTCTCCCAGGCCGCCACGCGCTTGCTCGTGCGGGTCGATCACGTGCTCGGTGGCAAGGACGCCGAAATCAAAGCCGCTGCGGACTTCGCGCTGCAAACCCTCCTCATGACGCAGTATCCGGCGGGCGGTTGGAGCGCGAATTTCGACGACGCGCCCACCTTTCCGCCGCCCGTCGAAAAGTATCCCATCAAGCCCGCGAGCTACCCCGCCGACTGGCCGCGCAAGTGGCCGAAGGACTTCACCGGCTGCTACGTCCTCAACGACAACACCCACGCCACCTTGATGAGCACCCTGCTCCTCGCCTGGCAGCTTCGCGGTGATCCAAAATACCTCGACGCCGCCAAACGTGGCGGCGATTTCCTCCTGCTCGCGCAGATGCCCGATCCGCAGCCCGCCTGGGCGCAGCAATACAACGCCGACATGCAGCCCGTGTGGAGCCGTCAATTCGAGCCCACCGCCATCAGCGGTCGCGAAAGCCAGGCCGCCATGTGGGCGCTGCTGAAGCTCGCCGCCGCCACCGGCGACAAAAAATACCTCGCCCCCGTCGCCAAGGCCATCACTTACTTCCGCACCGTGCTCCTGCCCGGCAACAAGCTCGCCCGCTTCTACGAACTCAATACCAACAAGCCCCTCTACTTCGAGCGCGGCCCCGGCGGCAAGGGCTTCGAGCTCACCTACTCCGACGCCAAAGCCTCCTCCAACTACGGCTGGGTCTGGGACAGCGAACTCGACGCCCTCCAAGCCGCCGGCAGCCAGATCGCCCGTGGCGAGCCCGTCACCTTCCCCCGCACCGAAAAAGAACGCTGGTCCTCCCCACCCACCGACGCCGACATCGCCACCATATTAAAAGAACAAGCCCCCAACGGCTCCTGGCCCATCACCGACGATGAACGCGGCATCATGCGCGATGCAAACGGCAAAAAAACCAAGCCAGCCGGTGGCGTCATCTACAGCCTCGACTTCACGCAGAACGTGAAAGCCCTCAGCGCCTGGCTGAAAGCGAAAGGAGGCGTGAAATGAACTCGCTGTCGAATTTCTGATTCTTTTTCTCACCGGCCTTCTTCCAGCCCAAGCCGCCGAAAAATACGACAACCCCACGCCCTGGTCCTACCAGCGGCTCCAGCGTCCGGCGATCCCCGCCACGAAAGACACCGCGTGGCCCAAAGACGACCTCGACCGCTTCATCTTGGCTCGTCTCGAAGCAGAAAACCTCCGTCCCATCGGCGACGCCTCGCGGGCAACACTCATCCGCTGTGCATCCTTCGATCTGCGTGGCCTTCCGCCTTCTCAAACCGAGGTTGAGGCTTTCCTGCGCGATCCTTCACCCGACGACGCCGCCTTCGCGAAGGTCGTGGACACCTTCCTCCAATCCGAACGCTTCGGTGAGCGCTGGGCGCGGCACTGGCTCGATGTCGTTCGCTACGCCGACAGCGTGGGCCGCGTGTGGAATGCACCGTTTTTGTATGCCTCGCGGTATCGCTACTGGGTGATCGGTTCCTTCAACGAAGACAAGCCCTACAACCGCTTCGTCGCCGAGCAGATCGACTTCGTTCGGCGGACCTTCCTCGGCCTCACACTTGCCTGCGCACGCTGCCACGATCACAAAACAGAGCCCGCGACTACTACGCGTCCGCCGGCATCTTTGACAGCAGTCGCACGCTCAGCAGCAAGCCGAACCGCAATGACGGCGTCGTCGGTGGTTACGTCAGCCCCGAGGTACTCGTCGATCTGCCCACCGTGGCGCTGCACATCGGCACCGAGACGTTTGTGCGCCCTTCGATGGATGCATGGATCGTTTACGGGCTCGGCAGCGAGGCCGAGGACCTGGTTGGCTTTGTCACCATCAATCCCGTGGCCGACACCGGCGGCGCGATGAACTACGGCTCGGCGTTTTTGCCCGCGAGCTTCCAACGCAGACGCCTCAGCACCACCGGCGGCGGCGTTCCCGATCTCTCGAATGGCCGACTCAGCGACGCGCAGCAGCGCAAGCAGATCGAATTCATCCAAAAAGCCAATCGCAGGCTCCTCGCGGGCGATCGGGGCAATCCCGAACTCGAAGGCATCATTCAATGTTACGAGCTCGCCTACAAAATGCAGACCAGCGTGCCCGACGTGCTCGATCTCGATAAAGAGCCGCAGCACATCCGCGACATGTAGGGCCTGGACGATGCGCAACGGAGCGCTTTGGCACGCAGTGCCTGATGGCCCGCCGCATGGCCGAAAAAGGCATCCGCTTCATCCAGCTCACCAGCACCGGCTGGGACCATCATCAGCAGCTCCGCGAAGGCATCACGCGCCAGGCCGGCAGCATCGATAAACCCATCGCAGGCCTCATCGCCGAGCTGAAACAGCGCGACATGCTCAAGGACACCCTCATCCTCTGGGGCGGCGAATTCGGCCGCGGATCGAGCTACGACAACGAACCCGACAACGGCCGCAGACACAATGGCAGCGGCTACACCAAGTGGATGGCCGGCGGCGGCGTGAAAGGCGGATTCGCCTACGGCAGCACCAACGCCATGGGCGACAACGGCGAAACCGGCATCATCACCACCCACGACCTGCATGCCACAGTCCTCACCTCATGGGAATCAACCACGAACGCCTCACCTACCGCTATTCCAGCCGCAACTTCCGCCTCACCGATGTGCATGGTGTAGTGGCGAAGGACATCATCGGGTGAAGCCTTGGCAGAAGTTCGATTGGCCGGTGCCCAAGATCTGAAAAAAGAAAGCGCCCCGGACAAAAGCCGGGGCGCTTAGGTTCCCACGTTGTGCCGTCCGAATCTGAGGGCCTCGTATCCCAAGGGCGACGAGGTGGGGGCCCATGAACAAGGGCGCTGTCTTCCAGTGAAGGCATGACAAGACATCCCAGGTCACGCGACTCCCGTAGTCATAAAAACGGGCCGGGCCACTAACAGCTCGACAACGAACACTGCAGGAAAGTGAGCGGCGGACATTCCAAAATGAACCGCCAAAATTTCAAAGAACACATGAGCTAATGCTTACGAGCCCAAGCATACAAAAGGCCAAGCCTTTCAGCAAGTGTGCTTACTTGGATTCAAAACGTTTCCGCAATTCGGTGAAGTAACGGCGCACCTGCTCTCTCCGAGCGGGCGGCAGGGCGGATTCATCGAGTGCCTCCTCTTCAGCCGCGATGGCCTGCGTAGCGATCTGGCTGGCGCTGCGAGTGGCGTTTTCCTGACGGGCTCCGCCTTCGATGCTGCGCACACTGGACTGACCTTCATTGTTTTGCTGAGCGGCGACGACAGCTTGATTGCTGCTGTTCTGCATGGCCGTGGCCTCGGCGTTGAGGTCGGCCTTGCCGATGCCGGGATCTTTGCCGCCGGGAGAACTCAACATCATCATCGGGCCATTGCCGGGGTTTTCACCTGGAGGGCCAAGAACGAGTGCGTCAGGTTTTTCTCCGGGTTTCTGACCGGGGATCGGTGCCATGAGCATGGGCTGGCCTTCGCCTTGTTTACCTTCCTGGCCCTGCTGTCCTGGCTGCATCTGGGCCATTTGCATCTGTTGCTGCTGTCCAGTACCGGGCACGGGATTTTGCTGGAGCATTTGCTGCTGAGCCTGACTCATCTGCCCGACACCTGGCGGCTGAAGTGGCGGGGAGGAAGACTGGCCCTGAGACGGCGGCTGTGACTGGCTGACCTGCGGCGAGGCTTGTGCCGATTCGCCATTTTTGGATTGCTGCTCGGTGGCCGCCATCTGCTGCATGCCACCTGCCTGGTTCTGCCCGCTGATGTTACTGCCAGCATCGCGAAGCTGTTGAGCGAGTTTTTCGAGTTCTTTCTGCGCCTGTTCACGTCGGGCGAGATCGCTCATTTTTTCGGCCAGTTTTTGAAATTCAGCGCCAGCTTCACCAGACTGGCTTTTTTGGAGTTGCTCACCGGCTTTCAGCACATGCTGGCCGACGGTGCGCTTTTGATCCTCGGCTTCGGATTGTTGCTTGGCATCCTTAAGGGTTTCATTGAGACGCTCGCGAGTGTCTTCGGTGAGTTGCGGAGATTGCAACTGCTGAGCAAGGGCCTCAGCAGCCTTGGCGGTCTGACGGGTATTTTTAGCCGCAACGGCATCGCCGAGATCAGCGGTGTCAGCATGTTCCCGGAGAGATTGGATGAGCTTGTCGGAGGCCCAGTTTTCTTTGTCGGCAGCAAGACGTTCAGCCAGCTTTTCAGCCTCACGGGCGCGATTCTCTAGGCTGGACATCACCTCACGAGCCTCTTTGCCACCGGACTTCTCCAGTTCTTCAGCCGTTTGCTTGAGGTTTTGCTTCAGCTTTTCCAGCGCAGCCTGTTCATCAGCTTGCAGGCCTTCGAGTTTCTTCTTATCCCAATCCATCTGGGCAAGCTGGCCCGCTTCTTTTTTCGCGATGCGCTCCGTAGCCTCATCCAGGGTGATGGTCTCGGCAGCGGGATGCAGAGCTTCCGTG
>CANHTV010000231.1 GCA_947463285.1 Verrucomicrobiaceae bacterium
GCCCGTGCGTGAGGTCTTGAAAGCTGCACGCAGATCTGGCTGATCATGCTTCGCAAACAAAGAGATCGGCCCTGGATAGTTGCCATACATATTCAGCAACCATTCCTGCTGTTTAAAAAATCGCCAGGGCACGCCGCTGTCGTCCTGGATGACGTTGCGCGTGTTCGTCAGCAAATAATCACGCGCTGAACTGAATTCATTCAAGTGCATCAGATACGAGGCCGCCTTCACGAGCGCATTCCCCTGCCCCTGCTTCTGGCAAAAACTGATGAAGCCAGGGCTTTTTTTGATGCCCCAGTTTGAGAGATCTGAGGTGAAATAATAAAGCGTCTGCGGCTGCCCACTCGTCCCCACAAAATCAATCTTCACGCCTGGTGTATTGGATTTTTCAGCGCTGATCTCACCGAGGTCGTTCAGCCGGATCAGCTCCACCTGGGTGATGTGGCAGCCCATGCGGGCGAGAAAAACATATAAGATAGGCAACGTGCCGGAGAGCTGCGTCTGGGTCAGATCAGACTTCATGTCTGCGGTGATAAAGAAGCTATAGCTGAGGATGGCATTGAGCGCTTTTCGCAGATTTTTCAGGGCCGCAGAACGTGAGTCACCTGATAGCGCCGCCACGTCTGGGATCTGACCCACGGGCTCCTGACCACAGAGGATGTAGGCCCGCGCTTGCGGATAAAACGCGTTCGCATACAGAAAATCCGGCCCGCTGAAAAAGTAGAACAGCGGACTGGGGTCGGCATGGATGTAGCCCAGGGCTGACGGCATCCAGGTGCGGATGGGGGCGAGCTGGCGCGCCTCCAGATCACTCCAAGCGCGGTGAAACTCAGCCGCATGTTCTTCCCAACCAGACTCGCGGGCCTGTGGCTCCAGGTCGGTGCCGTCCACATTCAGACCGGCGAGAAAACGTGCCTGATCATCCGGCGTCGGTGCAGCCAAGGATAAGATGGGCAGGCTGGTGAGGACCAGAAAAAAGCAGGAGAAAAAGCGTTTCATGGCGGGCGAGGTGGCGCAGGTATCGGCGATCCTGACGCAGCTTCAACCAGAAGCCCAGCTTTCTGCGAGGCACACACTTTGGGCTTCAATCCATTCGCACACCGCCGCGCTTATGGCATCGTAGCCTCCCCTGACGTTCATGAACCCTGGAGTACTTAGCCTGCGCTGTCCCGCCTGCGGACGCCCCTTCCTCTCGCTGCCCCAGCAGCAGATGGAGGCGTTTGTGACGTGCCCGCACTGTGCCCAAAGCTCCAGGCTGGCTGACTTCAGCTCCGCTGGAACCCCCTCCAGCGCGGCGGCCCTGCCACTCAAGCGCCGCGTGATTCAACGCCAGATGGCCATGCCTGCCCCGCAGCCCGCATACGCACCACCCGTGCAGATGCTGCCGCAAGCTTACCCGCAGCATCCTTACCAGCCCGCCTACCCACAGTCCCAAGTCACACCGAGCTCACCTGTTCTATGGCCGCCTGCACCTGAACAGCCACCGATGTTTGCCCCCACGCCGACGGCGCCTTATTCACCAGCTCCCATCTCGGAGCATGTCTGGAGCAGCGGCATCCCTCAGGCCATGCCGCCAGCGCCCGTCAGCTTGCCCTTTTCGCTGGCAGAGGCGCCTGAGTCCCCCTTCTCCGTGGCCAGTGCTCCGCTGGTAAGCAGCCCCATGTTCCGCCTCGCGCCGGAGCCGGGTTATGGCCGTGCCCCCATCCAGCTGCCAGCCTCGGGACCTGTCATCGAGTATGAGCAGGAGGAGTGGCGCCCGCCCAGCCAGCGACGTCCGCTTTTGCCCGCCATCATCATCCTAGCGAGCATCGTCGGAGCCTGCCTGTGGGTTTTAAACGACGATCTCTTCCCGCCCATGGTCATGGAGATCCCGGCGCAGGGCAGCACCAGCTCCCAGCCGACACCTGCGCCACGCAAGCCAGACACCCCAGCCGCCAGCGCCGCCACAGCGACGCCCCCTACCTCAAGTCCCCTTGAGCCCGAAGTACGCCGCGCCGAGCTACCGCAGACTCCACAGGCCGACCTCGTCGCTGCCGGTCTCGCCGCAGAGGGCATCATCACCGGCCTACTCACCGCCAAGACACCCGAGGAGCGCGCCAGCTTCATCGACCGCCCCGACGAGCAGCGTTCCGATCTCGAAGAATTCTTCCAGGCTCAAAAGCCCGCCTTCCGCGCCCTGCGTCCCTCAAAAGTTACCCCTCTCACAATCCCAGGAAAACAGGCCGCACCCCTTTTCCAGGTCGCCACCAGCACGGATCAAGCTGGGGCACTCATGCGGCTCGTGCCACAGGTGGACGGCAGTTATAAAATCGACTGGCCGCTCTTTGCCGAGACGCATGACAAAAAGCTCGCCCAGTTCATCACCTCCAAATCAGACGCCCCCTCCTGGATGCACCTCAGCTTCCGCCGCAGCCATGCCTTTGAGCTGCCCGAAGATCAACGCAGCCTCTACCTCGCCTTTATCGTCCAGTGCTCAGCCGATGGCTTCGGATCCACCCTCGTCGTCGTCCCCAAGACCATCCCGCTGGGCCGCTACCTCGACCGCGAAACCGAGTGGACCACCGTCTATCTCGGCCGCTTCATGCTCCAGCATCGCAAGCTCGAAAACGGCAGCCCGGCCATCTTCATCCTCGACTGCGAAGGTGCCGCCACCAGCAGCCGCTGAGCCCCGTTTCCCCGCCTCCCTTTCCCATTCGCCTCAATGCCACGCCCATCATTCAATCGCCGCCCCGGACCCGCCGCCCCCAAACCACCGCCTCCCGGCAGTGAAGACTGGGCCCGCCCCTGGGCACAGATGAAGTACTACTCCTACCACCCCGCCGTGTTCCCGAACATGGTCGGTGCCGTCTCCTCAGACGCAGGCCCCGGAGACCTCGTGAACATCTACGACAAAGAAGGCCAGCCTTTTGGTGCCGGGTATCTGAACCCCAAGGCCCGCGTCCCCCTCCGCGTCCTCCATCACGGCCCGCAGAACTTTGGCGAGGCCGAGCTGGACGCCCTCCTCCTTCGCGCCCTCCGCCTGCGGAAAGACACTCTCAAGATCGATGCCGACACCGACGCCTACCGCGTCATCCACTCCGATGCAGACGGCCTCAGCGGCCTCATTGTCGATCGCTACTACGACACCCTCTCCATCGATATCACCAATCTCGGAGCCTGGCGGCGCATCCGCCGCTGGCTGCCCATGCTCCACAGTGAGCTCGGCACCAACCACCAGATCATCCGTGTCGATCCCGACATCGGCCTCATGGAGGGCATCCGCATCGGCGACGTGCCCGAGGCCAGCATCCCCGGCCCGAAAAGCGTCCGCGTCCGCGAGCACGGCGTCCGCTACCACGTCAACTTTGAGGACGGCCACAAAACCGGCTTCTTCTGTGACCAGCGTGACAACCGGCTGAAGCTCGGCCGCCTCGCCCAGGGGCGCGTGCTCGACCTCTGCAGCTACACTGGCGGCTTTGCCCTCGCTGCCAAAGTACTCGCCAAATGTGAAGACGTCACCGGCGTCGATCTCGATGAAAAAGCCATCGCCCAGGCCAAGCAGAACGCCAACCTCAACCAAACCCGCATCAACTTCATCCACGGCGACGCCTTCACCTGGTCACGCCAGATGATCAAAAACGGCGAACTCTGGGACACCGTCGTCCTTGATCCCCCAAAGCTCATCCATCACCGCGACAACCAGGAAGAAGGTATCTTTAAATACCGTGACCTGAACGCCCTCGCCCTCCAGCTCGTGAAGCGCGGCGGCCTCTTCGTCAGCTGCTCCTGCTCCGGCCTTCTCAGCACCGACGACTTTGAGGAGCTCGTCATCGGCACCGCCCATCGTCACGGGCGCAAACTACAAATCCTCGACCGGACCGGCCCTGGCATGGACCACCCCGTCATGTCCAACTGCCCCGAAAGCCGCTACCTCAAAGTCATCTGGGCCATCGTCGTCTAAAGCAGCTCTTCCAGCAGGAAAAAAGCGCTCAAAACCCTCATCACTAGGCGTCTAGAAGCAAGCCACGGAGGGATGTTCCAGTCCCTTGCTAGCCTGTACCAGTGACGCGCACGGATCATCGGCACGTGCGAACGCGTCATCGGTACAGACGTGCTAGCAACTCTTCGGCGGCGAAGCGGAGGTGGGAGATGACGCTTTGCAATCTCGGCGTCCTGCGTGAATAGAGTCGGGCGTGCTCGACTCCATCGACAGTTTCATTCTTTATCTAGCCACCGAGCGTGGGCTATCGGTGAATTACCAGATCCTCGTGCGCCGTGTGCTGGAGGCTTTTTCCTCCTGGTGCAAAGAGGAGCCGAAGCTGGAAACCGTGGCCGACGTGACCACGCAGACGCTCACCGATTACCTGGCACGACGGAAAAAAGACGGCCTCGCCGCCAGCAGCGCGCGGGTGGAGCTGGTGGCGCTAAAGATCTTTTTCCGCTGGCTGGCCGCACGGGGAAAGCGCGTGGGAGATCCCGCTGAGCCCATCCTGCCCCCACGCCAGGAAAAGCACCTGCCCGCGACAATGAATGAGGAGGATGCACGCAAGCTGGTGGAGTCCATCACCGGCAACAATCCGCTTGATAGGCGGGACCGCGCCATCTTGGAGCTTTTTTACGCCAGCGGCCTGCGGCTGGCCGAGCTGGTCCAGGTGCGACTGGAAAGCCTGAGCCTGGAGGAAGGCTGGATCCGCGTCACCGGTAAAGGCAATAAAACCCGCCTCTGCCCCGTGGGTGCCGCCGCGCGCGAGGCACTGGCTGCCTACCTCACCCACGCCCGGTCCGCCCTAGTGAGGCCAAAGACGCAGAGCCACGTCTTCCTCAGCCAAAATGGAGCCATGCTGACGCGGATGCGCGTTTACCAGATCGTCAAAGAACGCGCGGAGGCTGCCGGCCTGGGAGATCACATCCACCCACATCTACTTCGTCACTCCTTCGCCACCCACCTGCTGAACAACGGTGCCGACCTGCGCGTGATCCAGGAAATGCTCGGCCACGCCGACATCGCCACGACGCAGATCTACACCCACGTCGATCAAAAACGCCTGAAGCAGGTGCATCGGCAGTTTCACCCGAGGGCCTAGCGGTAACATGACGAATGGATGCGAGCTGATTTTTACTGAATCAGATGAAATCCCTATCTACAAGCCCCCTGATTGACACACCTCCTTAAACCGTGGCATCACAGCGTCATGCTCAAAAATAAACTGCTCCTTCCGCTACCCGCGTTTTGGATTCTAGCCTCCTGCAAACCGGCTGAGACTCCCAATGCTGCACCCACATCTGAGTCCGCCCGGCCAGCCCATTGGGGTTATGAGGGAAAAGACGGCCCACCTTATTGGCCGACCTTGAGCCCGGTCTATGCAGCCTGTGGGGAGGGGAAAAGCCAGTCGCCCATCGATATCGCCAAATCGGAGGCTGATGAGGCCAGCGCCTGGAAGCTGAACTACAACAAAACGTCCCTCAAGATCGCCCACCATGCGCATGTGGACGACATCATCGACAACGGGCACACGATCCAAGTCACGGTGGACGCAGGCAGCACACTGACGACGGACAAGGACACCTACGAACTGAAACAATTCCATTTTCACACGCCAAGCGAGCACACCGTGGACGGCACGCACATGCCGCTGGAAATCCATTTCGTGCATCAGAGCGCAGACGGGAAGCTGGCGGTGGTCGGCGTGCTGGTCAGGGAAGGCCCGGAGAACCCGAATCTGGCCAAGCTGATCGCCCATTTCCCCAAAGCGAAGGGTGAAACGAATCACGTGGTGGACATGGAGTTAGATTTGAAGCTTCACCTCCCAGACAACACGGCTGCCTACAATTACTCCGGCTCCCTTACCACGCCGCCCTGCACGGAAAACGTGGACTGGATGGTGCTGCGGGACCCGATCACTGCCAGCCCAGAGCAGTTGGCTGCCTTTGAGGCCAAACTGGGCAAGAGCAACCGCCCGGTTCAGTCGCTGCACGGTCGCTCGATCCGGTCACGCCTTATGCAGTCCAAAGCTACAGAATAACAGATTCCTTTCCCCCTCCTCGTCTCGAAAATCGGCCACCTAATTTTACAAGCTCACTCCGAGCAGCTATGAAGGCCCATCAGGAAGCCGCCACTCCCCACACACCATGTTGAATCAAATCGCCTCGTCCTCACTAATCCTGATCCTCAGCCTTTCACTCACCGCCTGCGCCACTCGTAGCTCCAAAATCGAGCTTGGCGAGGCCTGGCCCGCCACGGAGCCCACGGTCAATCTCGACACCTACGAGAGCGTGCAGCGCAGACCCGGCCA
>CANHTV010000232.1 GCA_947463285.1 Verrucomicrobiaceae bacterium
CTTCATCATCGTCGTCTTCGATGTTGCTGTAGCCATCATCATAACCTTTGGCTTCATCGCCTTCATCATCGTCGTCATCCAGCATGGCGATTTCATCGAGATCCAGGTCATCAATGTCGATGTCTTCATTGTCATCCTCCTCAGATTCATTCACCGTCACACCTTCCTCCAGGCCACGTTTTTCGATCTGGGCCAGCGTTTCAGTCATGTCCTCCACGGAATCCCAGACCTGACGTGCTACAAAAAGAGGCGCGCTCTGCTGTACCGCCAGTGCGATGCTGTCACTGGGCCGGGCATCGAGCTCGATAACCTTGCGCGCATGCAGTTCATTCTCGGCGGAAAGAATCAGGCGCGCATGGAAAACACTGCCATGAGCCTCATTGATGATCACCCGCTCCACGCGGGCACCGAAGGCCATCAGCATCGTGGCGATCAGATCATGCGTCAGTGGGCGCTCTTTAGTCACACCGCGCATGAACATGGAGATCGCGGTGCCGACGGATTCATCCACGTAGATGACGAATGTCTTTTCTTCATTGCCCAGAAACACGGCAAAACTGCCGTCCAAGGGCAGGACGGCTCTCACCTGAGCTTCAATAACATCACTATTCATCTGACTTCATTAAAGCGCTGCCGCTGTAGCTGGCAACCAACGTCCCAGGAAATTAGTCCTAGCAGACTACTGGCTATGTGAACAGGCGCTTGGCTGAAATGCCTAGTTGTTACTCCTGAGGCACAGGCTAAATGAAGCGTCTGTCATGCCGTCTTTTTCAAACGAATCCGACGCTCGCTGGATGCATGTCGCGCTCGATCAGGCAAAGCGCGGCGTGGGTCTTACGAGCCCAAATCCACCTGTCGGTGCGGTCATTGTCTCCCATGGGAAAATCATCGGGCAGGGTTTTCACCACAAAGCTGGGCAGCCTCATGCCGAGATCGAGGCCATCAAGGATGCCCAGACTTACAATCCCAAACTGCTGCCGGGCTCCACCATCTTTGTGACTTTGGAGCCCTGCTGTACTCAGGGGCGCACGGGGCCATGCACGGAGGCCATCAAGGCCTGCGGTATCAAACGAGTCGTCTGGGGGGCTCGTGATCCGAACCCCAACCACCAAGGTCGCGCTCAAGAAATCCTCACCCATGCAGGTATCACTGTCTCCACCGGGATTCTCGAAGTCGAGTGCCAAGAGCTGATCCGCCCGTTCACCAAATGGATCACGACCGGCATCCCGTATATTATCGCCAAGGCCGGACAAAGCCTGGATGGCCGCATCACTCGCCCGCCTGGAGAAGGCCAGTGGATCACCAGTGAGGCGGCGCGTGCTCATGGTCGGCGTCTGCGCAGCCGTGTAGATGCCATTCTCGTCGGAGCCGAGACAATCCGTCAGGATAATCCTCAGCTGACACTGCGAGAGGGGGCCTCGCCAGACAAGGAGCAGCCCTATCGGGTCATCCTTTCCCACAGCAGCAGGCTGCCAGAGACTGCGCATGTTTTTACAGATGAATTTAAACACCGCACTTGGGTCATCAAAGATCTCACTCTTTTGCAGGTGCTGGCAGAGCTGGGGGCTCGCGGTGTCACCAGTGTCTTGATCGAAGGAGGTGCCAGCGTTCTGGGGCAGGCCTTCGAGGCGCAGGTGGTCGATGAAGTCCACTGGTATATCGCACCCCGCATCAGTGGGGCGGGATTACCCTCTGTCGGTGGGCCCGGCCTCACGCAATCGGTCGAACTCAAGAACGTCAAAATCATGCCCATGGGCGATAACGTCTGCATCACCGGACAGCCCGTCTGGCCACAAAAACCTGTCACTACGCCATGAGTCGTCCTGCCGTTATCTTTGACCGCGATGGAGTCATTAATCTCAGCCCCGGCCCCGGCTATGTGCTGCGTTGGGAGGATTTTCATTTTTCACCCGGCATCATCGAGGCCCTCACGCTTTGTCGCAAACGTGGTTACGCCCTCGTGTTAGCCACCAGTCAGCAGGGCGTGGGGAAAAAACTCATGAGCCAGGCTGACCTCGACCACATCCATGAGCAGATGCAGGCTCGGCTGCGGCGGGATCATGCAGAGTTTGACGCGATTCATGCCTGCACATGCCTGAAGAACGAGCCTGGCTGCACTTGTCGTAAACCTAGTGCTGAGATGATCCTGCGTGCCACATCTGATCTGGACCTCGATCTCACCCGCAGCCTGCTCGTCGGAGATGCCGATCGTGACATCGAGATGGGCCAAAACGCTGGCGTCCCAGTGACCATTCGTATTGAGAGTGAAAACCCGCACCAAGTCACAGCGACACACACCCTACCAGACACCCTCGGTCTGGCTACTCTGTTGGAGCGTTTGTTGTAGGGCAGCTTTGTCGCATTTCACCGCATCTTTGTCGTGACGAGGAGCGGGATGTTTGTCTAATTGGTGAGAATGAAACCGATTGTTCAAATCTCACTCGACCTCACCAATATCGACGAAGCGCTGGAAACTGCGGCTCTGGCCATGCGCGCTGGAGTTGATTGGCTGGAAGCTGGCACGCCGCTCATCCTCGCTGAGGGGCTTCATGGTGTTCGTGCCTTGCGGAAAGCCTTCCCGAACACGCCCATCGTTGCTGATTTGAAAACCATGGACGGCGGCTACCTAGAAGCTGAAATGATGGCAAAAGCTGGTGCTACGCACGTCGTCGTCATGGCGCGAGCTCATGCGGAGACCATCAAGTGCGTCGTCAAAGCCGGTGCTGATTTTGGCTGCAAAGTGATGGGCGATAACATGATCTGTGAGAGCATGGTCGATGGCGCGAAGTTTCTCGAAGACCTCGGCTGCGACTACGTCATCCATCACATAGGTTACGACGAGCGCCGCGGTATCGCCGCCGCCGGTCACCGCATGCCTAGCCCGCTGGATCAGCTTCGCGAAGTCGTCAACGCCGTCAAAATTCCCGTGCAAGCCGTCGGTGGCCTCAGCCTAGAGCAGGCGATCCAGTGCCCGCAATACGGCGCCCCACTCGTCGTTCTTGGTGCGCCTCTTACCATTGATGCAGATGCCTTTAAAACCGCCGATGGCAACCTAGAAGCCTCCTTGCGTCTGATCTGCGATGCGATCCACGCGCAAGAAGTCATTCGATGAGTTTGCGATGGTTTACGGTCGCTGACTGTTGTTTACAGTTGTTCGCCGCAGACACTACTCTTCCCAACTAAAGCCAAAAATCGTCAACCACTGCCAACTCATGAAAAGTGCCGCTGTCGTCAATTACGCGCCTGAAAAAGGCTCCGTCGAAATCCGTGAAATCGAAAAGCCAACCATAGGCAACGAGGACGTGCTCCTCGAAGTCGCCAATGTGGGCGTTTGTGGCTCTGATCTGCATCAATGGACGGCCGATCACTCCTGGCCGGTGAATTACCCGGTCGTGCTCGGACACGAGTTCGGCGGGCACATCATCGAAGTCGGCAAGGACGTGGAAGGCTGGAAGGAAGGCGACCGAGTCGTCTCCGAGACCGCCGCGATCATTTCCAAGGACAACCCGATGACGCGACGTGGTCTTTACAATCTGGACAGCACGCGCAAGGGCTTCGGCTACGGCGTGAATGGCGCGATGACGAAGTATGTGCGCGTGCCTTCACGCATCCTGCATCATGTGCCTGATCATCTCCCGTTCGAGCAGGCCTGCCTCACGGAGCCCTGCTGCGTGGCTTATAATGCGGTGGTCAAAAACGCCCGCATCGAGCCGGGTGATCGCGTGGTCGTTCTCGGCCCAGGTACCATCGGCATCCTCTGCGCCGCCATGGCGAAGCAATGCGGTGCGCAGGTCGCCATCGTTGGTTTGCCACAGGACGCGCATCGTCTTGAACTGGCCCGCAAGCACTACGGCTGCGAGGTCATCATTGGCGATGCCAAACCCTGGGCCATGGAGCGCGATGGCCTCGGCTGTGACGGTGTCATTGATGCTGCTGGTGCGAGTGTCACGCTCAAGATCGCCCTCGACATCGTACGCCCTGCGGGGTGGATTTCAAAGGTCGGCTGGGGTCCACAGCCGCTCGGCTTTAACATCGACCCGCTCGTGCAGAAGAACATCACCCTGCAAGGCAGTTTCAGCCACAACTGGCCCATTTGGGAGCGCGTGATCGCCCTCATGAGCAGCGGTCAGTTCGACGTGAAACCCATCATTGGCGGTGTCTGGCCCGTGACTGAATGGCACGAGGCCTTCGAGAAAATGCACAAAGGCGAAGTCGTGAAAGCCGTGCTGCGTCCGGTTTAAACCGGCTTATCCATTAGCGGCGGCTGAGCCTGAAAAAGAGCCAGCCGCCGATGCTCAGGAAGAGCACATTCGGCAGCCACATGATCAGGTGTGGCATGGCCTTAGGATTGTCATTCAGCGTGTCGCCAAAAATGATGAACGCGATGTAAACCGTCGCCGTGATCAGGCTGAGAGCAAAGCCCGTAGAGGTCTCACGCCGCTGGGCGGTAACACCCAGGGGAATGCCCACCAGCGCAAAGGTAAAGCAGGCTAACGAGAAACTGTAGCGTTTGTTTAGCTCCGTGCGGGAAGGGGAGACCTGTTTATCATCCAGTTTTTTGCCTGTGATGCTGTCATTGTGGGAGGTGACTTCCTGCCAAAGCTGGTCCGTCGTTTTCATGCTGGGATTGATCCTCACAGATCTGTCGCGCAGTCGAGAAAGCGGGAATTTAAAAGCTGTCTCACCTGCTTTGATGAACTCAATCTTATCCACCTTCTTGTCCTTGGTGTGGGTGATGGATTCGATCTCCGCGTCATAGAGATGCAGGGTAAAATCCATCACACCTGCCTCTGTCTCCAGCACAGCTCGGCGGGCGCGGACGTTGCGCTTGGCGAGGCCTTTCTCGGTTTCGATAATCTCCAAATCTTTCATTTCTCGGCCTTCACGGCTACCAGTGTAGATGCGGAAACCGGGAATTTTTTCCAGCACTCGGCCTTCCTGAAAAAGGGCCTCGGGGTTTTCCAATGCCACTTCGTAGAAAAGCATCTTCATGCGATTCTTCGCTGCTGGGGCAAGCTCGATGTTCACCCAGTAGCAGATGGCGGATAGACTGATGGCGAGAGCGAAAACAGACGTGCAGATGCGCGTCATCGACCAGCCAGTCATACGCAATGAGACGAGTTCATTGTCAGCCGAAAGTCTGCCGAAAACTAGCAATATGGAGGTGAGAAAGGCCCATGGAATGGTGAAAATGAGTGAGAAAGGAATGACAAGGCTGATGAACTCCGCGATGACCCCAAGTGGCAGCTGTGTGTCTCCGAGCAGCTGGTCCAGTTTCTTATACACGTTCCCCAGAACCATGACGCCACTGAGCAGGAGCACTCCCATCAGCGTGGCTGAGAGGACTTGCTTGCCGAGATAACGATCAAATATGCGGGGAAACATGCGGGCGCGGTTCAGAGGATGGATTGCAGCCTTTTGACAGGCTTTGCAATCTTTAGGATGCGTTCGTCTTCAGCGCTTCCATTCGGAGAGTACCTTGGGCAACAGTTTATGCTCCGCCTTTTTGATGCGTGCATGCAGGGTTTCGGCATCATCTCCGACGAGGATAGGTACCTTGGTCTGAGCCAAAATGCGTCCGGCATCAATCTCTGCCGTTACCAGATGCACGGTACAACCTGTTTCCAGCTCACCTTCATCCAGGGCGTCTTGCACGGCATGGGCTCCTTTAAATTTTGGCAGCAATGAAGGATGCACGTTCACCAGCCGATCCGCATAAAGGTTAATTACGGGCTCTTTGAGGATGCGCATGAAGCCGACGAGCACGACGACGTCCACCTGGGCATGCTGTAAAAGTTCCGCGACACGCTTCTGCGCTTGCTCGGCGAATTTTTTGCCTTCTCCGCCATCGACATGTTGAGCCTCGATGCCCTCAGCTCGGGCGATTTTCAGGAAGTTCGACTCCGCTTGGTCGGAAATCGCCACAGCGATCTCTGCATCTAGGCTGCCTTCATGAATGGCATCAATGATGGCCTGCAAATTACTGCCTACACCAGAGCCAAGAACACCAAGTTTGAGAGGCTTGGAGTTATCCGCCGGGTTCGTCATGCGCTCGACGATGCGTGTGGTGGATCGTCCGGCCACGAGGGACAAGATCTGGATCTCTGCACCCACTTCCTTCAGGGCTCCGCGCTCCTCAGGATCGAGGGACTCCGGCGTGTAGTCGCCCCCCTTGGCATAGATGTGCGGGCGGATGGTCTGAATCAGCGATGTGGCGCGCTTGTCTCCGAAAATCACCACCGCATCCACCGC
>CANHTV010000233.1 GCA_947463285.1 Verrucomicrobiaceae bacterium
CTCCGACTCCTCCTGCGGAGCGGGTGTGCAGGCTGATCTGAAGGCGATCTCGGCGCTCGGTGGTTATGCGCTGAATGCGCTGACGAGTGTGGTATCGGAAACGCCGGGAAAGGTCTCCATGGTGCGCCTACTGGAGCCGGACTTCATCGCGGACCAGATCCGCGTGCTTTTCGCCGCCTTTCCCATCCGCGCGGCGAAGACTGGGATGCTGGGCGGTGTGTCGCAGGTGGAGGCGGTGGTGCAGACCTGGCAAAGTGTGGCCGGTGACATTCCTCTGGTGGTTGATCCTGTGATGGTAGCGACCAGCGGTGGTAAACTGTTGGAAGATGAAGCCGTGAGTGCCGTGAAAACGCTGCTGCTGCCACTGGCGACACTGATCACCCCGAACATGGATGAGGCCGAGGTGCTCTGGGGCCGACCTGTGATGACGCGGCAGACGATGGAAGCCTGCGCCTGGGATCTGGCGGAGGCTTATGGCACCAGCGTTTTGGTCAAAGGTGGGCATCTGATCGGCGATGATGCGGCGGATGTGCTTTGCACTGACGGTGGCCTGATGTGGCTGGAGGCTGAGCGCACGCCGGATGTGCAGACTCATGGCACGGGCTGCACCTACTCCGCCAGCATCGCGGTGGGGCTGGCAAATGGATTGCCGCTGGTGGAGGCGGTGACGCAGGCCAAGGAGTTCGTCAGTTGCGCCATCGCTCAGCATTTCGCGTGGACGCAGGGCTCTGGCGTTGTTCATGCTTTGAACCATCTGCATCAGCGTGCTGAATGAAGGTTTTAATCCCAGTTCTGGGCCTCATGGCCAGCTTTGCCAGCGCCCAACCGGCGGCGCAGAAGCTCGAAAACATCTCGCAAAACGCCATCCAGTCGGCCTTTCAGATCCTGCGTGGCGAGTACATCCGCAGTGGTGATCTGACCTTTGATGAACTGAACCGCGCGGCCTTGCAGGGCCTGCTCCAGCGTCTGGATCTGGGGGCGGAGATCCTGAGCAAGGTCGAGGCACAGCGGCCTCTCATGGAAAGCGGTCTGCTGGCGGAGATGATCACACCGGAGATCGGCTTCATCCGCCCTCTGGCCTTTGCGGAAAAAGAGGCCGCTGATCTGGAGAAGAAGCTGCGCGAGTATCGGGACGCCCAGGTGCCGCAGCTCATTCTGGATTTGCGCAGCGCGGCCCCTCCCGGAGATTTCAGCGTCGCTGCGGCCATGCTGGAGTGCTTTGTGCCGCAGGGAGAGCTGCTGTTTAAGCTGAAGCAGATCGGTCGCGATGACGGTCAGGTTTTCCTCAGCCAACGTGAGCCAGTCTGGGATCGCCCACTGGTGCTGCTGATCGACCCAGAGACCAACAACCTCGGTGAAACCATCGCCGCCGTGCTGAATCTGCGCAAGCAGGTGGTGCTGGTGGGTGGACAAACCAAGGGCGCGACCGTGCGCTATGAAACCCTGCCGCTGGATGACTACTGGCTGCTGCGCTTTGCCCGCGCTGAGATGCTGCTGGCGGATGACACATCGCTGTTTCGTCAGGGCTTAAAACCCAAGTTCCCCGTATTTCTGCCCGTGCAGGCCAAGCGGCTCCTGTTTGGCGCGAATGGCAGGCGCGAGCCGCTGAAGAAGACGATCTTTGATCAGTCACGCGAGCGCTACAACGAAGCCGCCCTCGTAGCGCGCAAGAATCCTGAGCTGGATGACTACATCCGCCGCAGCAATGGCCAGCCGTCTGTCGATGCCGTGCGCCCGCTGCGTGATGAAGTTCTGCAACGTGCGGTGGACATGCTCATGACGAGCTCTCATTTCAAAGCCATGCAGCTCGACTGGAAAGCCGGGCCGCGTGATGCCCGCCCCACAATCAAAAAAGCCCAGCGTGCCCCATGATGATCGAGATCCCTGAAACCGTCGATGGCCAAGTCACCATCCTGGCCCAGCATACACACCGCACCTGGCATGCCAAGTTGCCGAACGGCAAGGAGGTCATCGCCTTCATCAACGAAGAAGATCCACCGCTGACCTTGGAGATCGGAGCCAAAGTGCCAGTAAGGATGACCGTGAGTGATTTCTCCCGCGCTCTGATCGCCCTCTGAATTTTCACTAAAGATGGAACTGAATCGTCGAATTTTAATCACCGGTGCCAATGGTGCTCTCGGTCTGTGCCTGGCTCGTTATTTCCTGGAGCGCGATGCTGCTTGTCATGTATTTTTAGGCGTTCGCGAGCGGCGTGACCGTGCTGAGGCGCTGGTGGCCGATTTTTCTGATCGTGCCTTTTTGTGTCCTTTGGAAATCACCAGCGCGGAGGCCTGGGCTGCCGCCGTGGCGCAGATCGAGGCCGAAAGCGGAGGCCCTGTGAATGTGCTGATCAACAACGCGGGCTATCATGATGATGCCCTGCTCGCCAGCATGACGCAGGCGCAATGGTCTGGTGTGATCGAGGGCAATCTGAGTTCCGTTTTTCTTGGCTGTCAGTCAGTGATGAAGCCGATGATGCAGCAGCGCTGGGGCCGCATCGTGAATGTCGCCTCCCTGAGCGCGCTGCATTCACCCGCTGGTCAGACGAACTATGCCGCCGCCAAGGCGGGCGTCATTGGGTTGACTCAGAGTCTGGCCAAGGAAACCGCCAGACTCGGCATCACGGTGAATGTCATCTGTCCCGGCCATATCGAAGGCGCTCTGCCTGCCAACTGGACGGAGGAGCAGATCAAAGCTGTGAAACGAGATACCCCGATGCGCCGCTTTGCCCGGCCTGAGGAAATCGCGGCGGTTGTTTTCTTTCTTGCCAGCGCGGAGGCGAGCTATATGACTGGCGCGGCCCTGAAGCTGGATGGTGCGCTTGTGTAAGCCTTTCAGTTCCCCATTTTTCCATCCCCCTGCTAACACGAATGAATCTCCGCCAACGCATCAAAGAAGTCATGGCCAGCGAACTCATGCTGGAAGTCAGTGTCGATGACATCGCTGATGATGCCCTGCTTTTTGGCCCCAATGGCATTGGCCTGGACAGTGTGGATGCGCTCCAGCTCGTTGTGGCTATCGAGAAGCATTTCAAATTGAAGATCAGTGATCAGGACAAGGCGCGCGAGATTCTGCATAACGTTGAAAGCATCGCGAAAGCCATTGAAGAAGCAGGACTGGCTTAGCCATTGAGCGCATGAAAAATGCCCTCTTTCTGATCCAGAAGCTGAGCATCACCACGGTCCTTCTTTGGATGATTTTCCGTGAGCATCGCTTCACAGTGGAGATCCTGCCGCACTTTCAGGCCATGGTGGATCACTGGCCGTGGACGCTGGCAGGCCTTGTCTTTGTCGGCATCTCTATCTGGCTCAGCGCTGTGCGCTGGGAGATACTGCTGCGTGGGCAGGAGCAAAACATCACCAGCGCTGAAGTCCTGCGAGTGACGGTAGTGAGTAATTTTTTCAACATCACCTCCGTCGGTGTCATCGGTGGCGATGCCTATCGAGTGCTGGGCTTGATGCAGAGGCCTGGGGCAAAAAAACTACCGCTCATGGTTTCCGTGATGCTGGATCACATGCTCGGCATGATGGGCATGGGGATCTTGTTTTTGAGCTGCTACGCGGCCTTTTCACATCGTCTGCAAACGCTGGGAAAGGAAGCCTACCTTATCCTCGAAGGCTTCGAGATGTTCATGGGCGGGTCTTTGGTGATGATTTTTATTTCAGTGATCTCTTTCACTCCGCGACTCTACAACTGGGGTGAAAAACAGTGGCCGCGAATGCTGGGCTTCCAGCCTTTGAAGAAATTTGTCACAGCCTGTGATGCCCTGCGTCGTGACTGGCGTGGCTCGATCATGGCAGTGCTGATTTCCATCCTGATCTTCATCTTCCACTTCCTGTCCTTTCATTGCAGTATCTACGCTGTGGGTGGCGAGGCTCCATTGCTGGAGGTGATGGCGGCCATGCCGATCGTGGATGCTGCAGCCGGTCTGCCCATCTCGGTTTCCGGGCTGGGGGTGCGTGAAAAGACCTTTGAGACGCTCATGAATGCTCTCACTGGACTGCCTGCGGGCACAGCCGTGGCGGCTTCGCTGGTGGGCTGGCTGATGAGCGTGATCTGGGGCCTGATCGGCGGACTCGTTTTTCTGCGTACCTCGGGTGCATCGTTATCGAAGATGGCATCCGTAGAGAAAAACGCTGCATGAGTCCACGCATCGCCATCACCCTCGGAGCTTCCTTTTTAGGCTATGCCACCCATTCGGGATTCATTGCCCGACTTCATGAACTCGGCGTGCGCCCGGTGTGCGTCGGTGGCTCATCTGCTGGAGCCGTGGCCGCAGGTTTGTACGCCTCAGGGCTTTCGTCTGAGAAGATTCAGGAAATCGTCACCTCTTGGGCTTTTCGAATGTCCTTTGTGTCCAGTACTCCATGGATTCCGCATTACTTTCGCAACACGTTGACAACGCGGCATCCTGGGTTCTTTAAAATTGAGGGTGCCGTGGACTATCTGGAAAAACACATGGGTGCGCGCCAGATCGAAGACCTGAAATCACCCACCTTCATGGCTGCGGTGAGTGATTTGGATCAAAAGCGCACGCACTTTTTGCAAAGCTGATCCCTCGCTCATGCCATGGTGGCCAGCTGCTGTGTGCCGACGATTTTCACGCCCATGAAGTATGCGGGCATGACCTGTTTTGACGGCGGTGTGGCTCATAAGGCACCGTTTGACCCCTGGCTGGAGGACGATGGTGTGGATACCATCATTCTGCATAGCATCGTCCATAGAGGTTCTGTTCACCCGAAGGTCATCCCGTTAAACCTGATCAAAGTCACCGCCCAGGCCCACGCCTGAACGAGCGAGCAGCTGCTGCAGTACCGTCTCCGCCTTGCGGCCATCCACGGTAAAAAAGGTACTCGTGACGACAACGACGCATGATCGCCCCAAGCTCTTTTCCGGCTCGCAAATGCCTCATTTCTACGAGGCTGGAGCCCAGCAGGCGGAATTTTTTTTCAAGAGCATCTGAAGCCCTTACTCGGCTGATTTTTCAGACATCGACTTGCGGCGTTCTGTGATCAGCTCGCGGAAATCCACATGCGGGTTCGCATAGCTTGGGTATTTGGCGTCCCGCTTTAGAGTTGGCAGATAGCGCCAGTGTTTATACATCCACAGCCAGCACTCAGGTGTCTCGCGGATGGCTTTTTCAAAACCGTCCCACACACGCTGTGTCAGTGCCGTGACATCATCCTCAGGGCCGGGCTGGATGGCCTCAAAGATGCGGGCCTCATAACGCCCATCCGGCAGAGGCTGACAGACGCCAGTGATCATGGAAAGCCCGAGCCTCCGAGCCAGCTCCACATGCAGTGTCGGCACGCAAGTTTTCAGGCCGAAGCACTCGATGACCGTGGCCGCTCTTCCTGGTTTGATGTTCAGGTCGGTCAGCAGCCCGGCGTGACCTTGACGCTTCAGTGCCTTCATCAGCTTCAGCATCGCGTTCTCCTGGGAGATGACGGTGTGTCCCGTGTGCTCACGCAGACGCCTGAAGATGGCGGTGAGAGAGGCATTTTTAAAGTCCTGTGCCACGATGGTGAAAGGCACTCCGCGAAAGCCCCAGATCAGGCTGACAAACTCAAAATTCCCGTAATGCGGAGTCACCCACACGGCCCCTGTGGCACGCGCTTTGGCCTCAGCTTCAGGATCATCCATGCGAAAGCTGATGTGCTTCTGCCAGTTCTCCGGCTTCAAGGCGGTGCACCAGAAGAGATCCAAAAACGTCCGCGCGAAGTTTTGATAGGAGCCCAGAGTGATGCGGCGGACTTCCTTTTCACTCAGCTTGCCAGCAAACGCAGCCCGCAGGTTTTCACGAGCTGTCCTGCGTCCTCGCGCGTCGGCCAGGTAAGCCACTCTGCCAATGCCCCGTGCTAGGGCCATCACCAGCCAGCGCGGCAGACGTGGCAGCAACCAGGCTGCCGTCGCGACGAGAGCGGTTTCAAAGAAATATCGGATGTTCTTCACGTTGGCAGTTGGTTGTTGGTAAAAAGTCGTTACGGTGAACTTATGGCAGTGCCCAACCTCACGAACATTCTCAAGCGAATTCTGAAACAGCCGACCGCGCCGTTCCACGAATATCATGTGCGCGACGAAATCGAGTCTCTTCTCAAAGATTGCCCCAATGTGAAGCTGAAGCGCGATAAATTTGGCAATCTTCTGGCCACCTACAAAAACGGTAAATCCAAGAGC
>CANHTV010000234.1 GCA_947463285.1 Verrucomicrobiaceae bacterium
ACTGGTGCAGTCGAATCGACTGCTTGTACCATCGATGAAATCGTTGCTGAAGTAGCTGCGGCACGTCAGACAGAGCGAGGAACCCGTGCTGATGATAAGCGTAGCGAAACGGCCATGGAGGACCGCAAAAAAGAAGGTTACTTTTGATCTTCCCGAGAACCCTGCAAACTCAATCAATCTACCTTTTTAAATCATGGACGTTCTCGTCAACCCAACCGAATCTTCTCTCCTTCGCTTCACCACTGCTGGATCGGTGGATGATGGCAAAAGCACGCTTATTGGGCGGCTGCTTTATGATTCCAAATCCATTTTCGAAGATCAGCTCTTAGCTGTTGAAGAATCTTCCAAGCGACGTGGTGATGCTCATGTGAATCTTGCTTTGCTTACCGATGGTCTTCGTGCCGAACGCGAGCAGGGGATTACGATTGATGTCGCTTACCGCTACTTTGCAACGCCAAGGCGTAAGTTCATCATCGCCGATACGCCTGGGCACATTCAATACACTCGTAACATGGTGACTGGAGCCTCGACGGCCGATCTGGCCATCATTTTGATCGATGCCCGTCTGGGTGTTATCGAGCAAACGATGCGCCACACCTATCTGGCTTCTTTGCTACGTATCGGTCATATCGTGCTCGCCGTGAACAAGATGGACTTGGTCAATTTCGACCAGGCTGTCTATGACAAAATCGTGGGCGAGTACATGGTCTTTGCCAAAGGCTTGGACAATCTGCCAAATGTCACTCCGATTCCAATGAGTGCTCTGAATGGTGATAATGTCGTTGATAAGTCCGACAACACACCGTGGTACACTGGGCCATCCCTCCTCCAGCATTTGGAAACCGTTTCAGTTCGAAGCGAAACCGCAGCTGATGAAGCTCGTTTTGCCGTTCAGTGGGTGATTCGTCCGATTTCTGATCAGACGGATGCCAAGCTGGGTAATCTCCACGATTACCGTGGCTTCGCAGGCCGCATGGCTAGTGGCACATTCAAAGTGGGGGATGAAGTTTTGGTTTATCCCTCAGCAATGAAGTCCAGTATCACGGGTATACACACATTCGAGGGGCCGAAGGAAGAAGCGATACCACAATTAAGTTACAGTATCACCGTCGCCGATGAGATCGACACCAGCCGTGGAGGCATGATCGTCAAAGCAAATGAGCCAACGCAAACGGGCCACGAGTTTGATGCGATGATCTGCTGGTTTGCAGATAAAAAGACTCTCAAACCCCGTGGGCGTTTCCATCTTCGTCATACGACCAATGATGTCCGGGCCATCGTCACCGATGTACTCTACAAAGTGAACATCAGCACACTTGAAAAAAGCACCGAGAGCAAAGAATTTGCCCTCAATGACATCGGTTGTGTCCGCATTCGTTGTTCTTCTCCCATCTTTTTTGATGAGTATTCCAAGAACCGTACCACGGGAAGTTTTGTGCTCGTTGATGAGCAGTCCAACAATACCGTGGCGGCGGGGATGATCATCAAATCTCTAGATGAGTCTTCTGATGACAGTTTAGAAGTGGCGATTTAAAGGATCTCGAAGATCGCCTCGACCTCAACTGCTGCACCAGTCGGCAGTTGAGCGAAGCCCAAAGCACTGCGCGCGTGGTAGCCGTCTCCGTCTTTACCAAAAATGGAGTGCAGTAGGTCTGAGCATCCATTGATCACGAGATGCTGATCGGTGAACTCCAATGTCGAATTGACGCAACCTAGAACCTTGATGACCCGCAGGTTGTCTAGAGTGCCGTGAGTATTCCAAACCGAACGCAGTATCTTTTCGGTACAATTACGGGCGGCTTGGTAGCCTTCATCGACAGAGACAACAGCACCGAGTTTACCTTTGAGATCACTCACATGGCCGGAGGTGATGAGTTGATTGCCTGAACGGATGCAAAGATTGAGATAGCCCGGGCTCTGTTTTTCGAAAACGATACCCTGAGATTCAGCATTGGATTGGTATGACATAGAGGCCTGCATAAAGCGTGCGGCGTCGGGTTTAATCAAGAATTAAGGTTAGGTGTTTATAGCCGACTATGTATCCGTCGCTGAGGTGAATTTCAGGTTGCCAGCCTGCTGACGGGATGTGACTTTCATTGCCATGTTTGACCTCCTGGAGTTTCCCCCAAACGATCTGCTGACAGCTTTCCAGGCTCTGTTTGCCTTGTGCATTGGCCATGCATTGGCAGACTTTCCACTTCAGGGTGAATATCTGGCCACTGGGAAAAACCGCCGCCTGCTCGCACGCTTACAAGATCCGGCCCGCCCAGAGCAGATCTGGTTCGTGTGCATGTCTGCACATTGCCTGATCCATGCGGGGTTCGTCTGGATCATCACTGGTTCACCACTCCTTGCTTTGGTGGAACTCGTTCTTCACTGGAGCATTGATGTCGCAAAATGCAGCGGTAAGACCTCCTTTAACCAAGATCAGCTCATGCATGTCCTGTGCAAGCTGGGGTATGTCGTCGCAGCGTCGGCCATGCATTTAGTCAGTGCGTGATTAGTGAACAGATCCACCTCGTGAGGAAATCTGCTCCCGAGCCTGCTCCACCGGCACATGACGTGGCGTGTTTGCCGGTGAACCCTGCGGCCGCGCCCAGCGGATGCTATTGGCGATCACACGCTGCACATCGTGATGGTGATAAATCGGATACACCTCATGCCCTGGGCTGAAATAAAAGATACGCCCGCTGCCGCGTGTCCACGTCGCCCCGCTACGAAAGACCTCGCCGCCTTGAAACCACGACACAAAGATCAGCTCATCCGGCGTCGGAATGCCAAACGGCTCGCCATACATCTCCGATTGCTCGATCTCAATGCAGTCACCAAGCCCTGCTGCGATGGGATGCCCCGGATTCACCACCCAAACGCGTTCCCTCTCGCCCGCCTCACGCCAGCAGAGCGCGCAGCTCGTGCCCATGAGCCGCTTAAAGACCTTCGACCAGTGCCCTGAGTGCAAAACAATCAATCCCATGCCCGCCAGCACTCGCTGCTGCACGCGCGTCACCGTTACTTCGAGCACCTGATCATGCGCCGCATGTCCCCACCATAGCAGGACGTCCGTTTCATCAAGAATCGCCTGTGAAACGCCCTGCTCCGGCTCATCGAGCGTCGCCGTGCGGATGACGAAGTCGTCGCTTTTGCTCAAAACCTCCGCTAGCAGCCCATGAATGCCCTTCGGGTAAATCGCCGCCACCGTCGGGTTTTGACGTTCGTGCACGAATTCGTTCCAGATGGTGACGCGAATGGGGGATGGCATGGAAAAGATCTAGGCGGATGACGAGCCGTTTGGCAAGCTCCTGGTGATCAGTCTGAGCAACTAAACGACATTCATTAAGGGAGAGATGCGTTGGGCTTTTCAGGCAAATCATGCGGTCATAGCTACTGTGTTCTATGCCTGTTATTTTAGTTGGCGGCTTTAGCATGTTTTTGAATTAAGTCTTCGGCTTAACTGCCGATAGGATGCCCCACTCTCGACCGTCCTTTCCCACTTCATCATGATCCCCATCGACCTCAGCGGCAAAGTCGCCCTCATCACTGGAGCCTCACAGGGCATCGGTGCGCAGATCGCGCGGACCTTTCATCGCGCGGGAGCCACGGTGGTGATCAATCATCCGGGATTTCCGAACACGGCAGCGGATGCCCAGGCGCTCGCCGATGAACTGAACGTCCACCGCTCGGATAGTGCCCGAGTGATCGCTGCGGATGTCTCGAAACCTGAGCAGGTGCAGTTGATGATGGGAGAGGTTCAGGCGACCTGCGGCGCTCTCGATTATCTGGTGAACAACGCCGCGATTATCAAGGACCGCACCATCGCCAAGATGAGTCTTGATGAGTGGGATGCGGTGATCGACGTGAACCTCTCCGGCGTCTTTTACGGCTGCAAATACGCGCTCGAAATCATGCGCGAAGGTGGAGCCATCGTCAGCTTCGGCAGCATCGCAGCGATCCAGGGTTTCTTCGGCCAAGCCAACTACGCCTCCGCGAAAGCGGGCGTGCAGGCGATGATGCGCGTACTCAGTCGTGAGGCAGCCAGGAAGAACATCCGCGCCAATGCCATCGCCCCAGGGGTGATCGATACCAGCATGGCGGCGACCATTCCCGAATCCGTGCGTGCCGAGATGATCAAAAACGTCCCGCTTGCCCGCTTCGGCACCACGGAGGAAGTCGCCAATGTCGTGCTCTTCCTCTGTTCGCCGCTCGCCAGTTACGTCACGGGTCAGACGATCGAGATCAATGGAGGCTGGAGAGGTTGATCATGCGCGCCCCAGCCATCATCGCCACTGCTGTCGAAGCCATCGCAGCCATTCCTTCGGGGGCGACGGTGGCGGTTGGTGGATTCGTTGGAGCAGGGCATCCTGAGATGTTGACGTCGGAGCTGGAACGGCGATTTCTTGAAACCGGCACGCCCAATGATCTTACGCTCTATTATTGCGCCGGGCAGGGAGATCGGGCTGAGCGTGGGCTGAACCACTTTGCTCACGCACGTTTGATCAAACGAGTGATCGGCGGACACTGGAACCTCGTGCCGAAGCTTGGTACGCTGGCTTTGGCGAACGAGATCGAGGCTTACAACTTCCCGCAAGGCGTTCTTAGCGTGTTGTTGCGCGAGATCGCGGCGAAGCGGCCTGGACTCATCACGCAGGTGGGACTCAACACTTTCATCGACCCGGCTCAATGCGGCGGCAGGATGAATGCACGCACCACGGAGACACTCGTCGAGCGAATCGAACTCGATGGCCAAACGTGGCTGCGCTACAAACCGGTGCCGATTCATGTCGGGCTCATCCGTGCAACCTATGCCGATAAGCGCGGGAACCTCAGTGTGGATAAAGAAGGCCTGATTGGCGAGGTGCTTCCCATTGCCCAAGCGGCGAAAAATCACGGGGGCATCGTCATCGCGCAGGTCGAGTGCATTGTGGATCAATTGCCAGATCCTAAGTCCGTGCGCGTGCCGGGCATCTTGGTGGATTACCTCGTCGTCAGCGGCGGTGTGCAACATGACCAGACCTTCGGTGAGGTCTTCAATGAAGACTTCGTCATCACTCGCGATGGCGGTTTTAATCTGCCGACCATGCCGGAGTCTGAACGCAAGGTCATCGGCACGCGAGCACTGCGGGAGATTCGTGCGGGCGACATCGTGAACCTCGGCATCGGCCTGCCAGAAAGTGTGGCCATGGTCGCCGCCGAGACGGGAAGGCTGGGTGAATTCACCCTCACCGTGGAAAGCGGCCCCATCGGCGGCGTGCCAGCCTCGGGGCTGAACTTTGGATGCAGCCACTTTCCTGAGGCCATCATCGACCAGCCATCGCAATTCGATTTCTACGACGGTGGCGGGCTCGACATCGCCGTGCTCGGCGCGGTGGAGGTGGATGCGGAGGGTAGCGTGAATGTCACGAGTTTCGCGGACCGTTTCGCGGGTGTCGGTGGCTTTGTGAACATCGCTCAAAGCGCTCAGCGACTCGTTTTTTGCTGCACTTTTCAGGCGAAGGGGCAGCCGAAGTTCGTGCGCCAGATTCAGCACGTTTGTTTCCACGGCCCGACAGGCGTTGCGCGAGGTCAGCAGGTGCTTTATGTGACCGAACGTGCTGTCTTTGAACTTACGGCAGGCGGAATGCGGCTCGTCGAGATCTCTGACGGGTATGATTTGCAGACCGACATTCTCGATCAGATGGAATTCAAGCCCGCCGTGGCGCTTTGACTGTATTGACCTTTTGACCGAATTGAAGCTCATGAATCCTGTTCACATTATTGAAGCCAGACGCTCACCCATCGGCCGCTTTGGAGGTGGTTTGAAATCTATCACCGCCACAGATCTTGGCTTTGCCATTGCGGATGCGGTGGTGCCAACGGCAGTTCGTGAGCACATCGGGCAGGTCATTCTCGGCCAGGTACTGCAAGCCGGTAGCGGCATGAATGTGGCGAGGCAGGTGGGCTTGAAGCTCGATCTGCCGGAGCATGTCCCCGCTTACACGGTGAACATGGCCTGCGGTTCTTCGCTGAAAGCGGTGGCGCTCGGGGCGGATGCCATCCGCAGTGGAGAAAGTGATCTCGTGCTCGCAGGTGGCGTCGAGGTGATGAGCCGGGCACCGCATTATGTCATGGATGCTCGATGGGGAAAAAAGCTCGGTGATCTCTCGATGCAGGACGCTATGTTTGTCGATGGACTC